>JBOGVC010000092.1:0-4310 GCA_050695275.1 Actinomycetota bacterium
GGCTGCGGGCGACGCTCGGCGACGAGCCAAGCGGCGTCGACGGAAGGTGCCGGGTGGAACGATCGGGCCGGGATCCGCCGGCGAACGTCGAAATGCCACTCGGTGCCCCAGAGCACGGTGAGCACACTTCCCCTGGCGGCGGCTCGTTTGCGGGCGGTTTCGAGTTGCGTGATCAGGTCGAGGCGTTCGACCTGTTCGATCTGAAGGATCCGCCGGAGGAGTGCGGTGGTGATATCGAACGGGATGTTCCCGACGACTCGGAAGGAGGTCCCGGGGATCCGCGTATCGAGGGCGTCACCTTGGTGCACGAAGACATTGGGCCACGACCGCGCGGAGCGAAGCAGCTTCGAGGACAACGCGGGATCGATCTCGATCGCGAGCACGAGCCTGGCGGACCTCGCCAGTTCACGTGTGAGTCGACCGGTCCCCGCTCCGACCTCGACGACGACGTCCGCGGGTCCGACTTCGAACGCCCGGACGAGTTCAGCCGCGGAGCGCGGGGCGAGGAAGTGCCGGCCCCTCGAAGGGACGCCGTGGCGCGGACGCGAAGAACGTGCGTCCACGGACCCTCACCACACAAGCCATCAGAAGCAACCTCCTGCGATCGAGTCTACGGTCCGCGCCCTCCGGTCGTCGTCCATGGCGGTAGCTGGGTCTTCGGCACGCCACTATCCTCGAAGGGATGAGTCCCGAACGACCCCGCGCTCCGTGGAGCGAGCGTTCCCACCGATCCCTGTCCGGTGAGCCGGTCCCGGCGATCGTCGGGCCGGACGACCTCGACGGGTGGGAGCCGGAGGAGAAGCTCGGCGAACCGGGCGCGTTTCCCTTCACCCGTGGCGCCTACCCCTCGATGTATCGAGGCAGGCTCTGGACGATGCGCCAGTTCGCCGGGTATGGCACGCCGGCGGAGACGAACGCCCGGTACCGATTCCTGACCGAGCACGGCCAGACCGGTCTCTCGGTCGCGTTCGACATGCCGACGCTGATGGGCCTGGACTCCGACGATCCACGCAGCGAGGGCGAGGTCGGCCGCTGCGGCGTCGCGACCGATTCCCTCGACGACTTCGAGACGTTGTTCGACCAGATCCCGCTCGACGACATCACGACGTCGATGACGATCAGCGGCCCCGCGGTCGTCGTGTTCGCGTTCTTCCTCGCGACGGCGGAGGAGCAAGGCGTCGACTGGGCGACGCTGGACGGCACGCTCCAGACCGACATCTTCAAGGAGTACATCGCGCAGAAGGAGTGGGTCTTCCCGCCGCGGCCGCACCTGCGGCTGATCGGCGACCTGATGGCATTCTGCGCCGAGCGCGTCCCGAAGTGGCACCCGATCAGCGTCTCCGGCTACCACATCCGTGAGGCAGGGGCGACGGCCGCGGAGGAGCTCGCGTTCACCCTGGCGGACGGGTTCGCCTACGTCGAGCTCGGGATGCAGCGGGGTCTCGACGTCGAGGCCTTCGCACCCGCGCTCTCGTTCTTCTTCAACGCGCACATCGACTTCTTCGAGGAGATCGCGAAGCTGCGCGCCGCCCGCCGGATCTGGGCGCGCTGGATGCGCGATCGCTACGGCGCCACGAGCCCCGAGGCGATGCGGCTCCGGTTCCACACGCAGACGGCGGGCGTGTCCCTCACCGCGCAGCAGCCGATGAACAACGTGGTGCGCACGGCGATCGAGGCGCTCGCCGCGGTGCTCGGCGGCACGCAGTCGCTGCACACGAACGCCCTCGACGAGGTGCTCGCGCTCCCCACCGAGGACACGGCGAAGCTGGCGCTCCGGACCCAGCAGGTGATCGCTTTCGAGTCGGGTGTCCCCGACGTGATCGATCCGCTGGGCGGTTCGTGGTTCGTGGAGGAAGCGACGGACCGGATCGAGGCACAGGCCGAGGAGATCTTCAGCGAGATCGATCGCATGGGCGAGAGCTCGATGCTCGGGGGTGTCCTCGAGGGGATCGAGCACGGGTGGTTCCAGCGACGGATCGCCGAGTCGGCGTTCCAGGAGCAGCAACGCTACGAGTCGGGCGACCTCGTGAAGGTCGGCGTGACGGACTTCGTGGACGCGAACGAGAACCCGATCGACACGCTCGTGATCGGGGTGGAGGCCGAGCGAACCCAGCTCGAGAGCATCCGCCGCACCCGGGCGGCGCGTGACGGGGCGGCCGCGGACGACGCGCTGATCGCCCTGAAGGAGGCCGCGACGACGGACGCGAACCTGATGGAGCCGTTGATCAACTGCGCCCGGGCCCGATGCACCGAGGGGGAGATCGTGGGGGCCCTGGCGGCGGTCTTCGGCACCTACCGAGAGACGCCCGCGTTCTAATGAAGAGCCAGTTGCAACTTATTGCAGCAACACGCTAGGCTATCTGCGTGATTCAGCAGGATTTCCGAGGACCCTGACGGTGCTGGGCGCGATCTCCGACGGAGGCTTCGGGTTCGGGCTGCTCGTGGCCTCGTTCTGGTTCGGGTTCCGGCACGGCATCGACTGGGACCACATCGCCGCGATCACGGACATCACGTCCTCCCAGGAGGAGCGCCGGAGGGCGATCTGGTTCGGCACGCTCTACGTGGTCGGGCATGCCGCTGTCGTTCTCGCCCTCGGGATCGTCGCCGTGCTGATCGGACAAGAGCTCCCGGAGAGCGTCGATGCGGCGATGGGGCGGATCGTCGGGGTCACGCTGATCGCGCTCGGCGTGTACGTGTTCTGGTCGCTGATCAAGCATGGGCGCGAGTTCCGGATGCGAAGCCGGTGGATGCTCGTCTTCGCGGGGGTGCGGAGCGCCTGGTGGAGGCTCAGGGACGGGCGCTCTTCGGGGGACGAGACGCACGATCATGAGCGGGAGCCGGTGCACGTCCATGCTGGTGGGACCGAGTCCGTCGATGCAGACGAGCGGGTGGCCGAATGGCACCACGGGCACCACGGACGCCCGGGGCACCACCATCACAAGCACCCCGAGCCCGACGACCCGTTCGTGAGCTACCAGAAGGGGACGTCGTTCCTCGTCGGCATGCTGCACGGGATCGGAGCGGAGACGCCGACGCAGATCCTGATCTTCACGGCCGCCGCCGGCGCAGGGGGGAAAGCCGCAGGGGTCGCCGTCCTCGCAGCGTTCCTCGTCGGCCTCATGACGTCGAACTCGATCATCACGGTCGGCAGCGCGTTCGGGTTCCTTCGGGCGTCGAAGAACTTCGCGGTTTACGCCACGGTCGCCGTGATCACCGGCGTCTTCAGCCTGGCGATCGGCGTGCTCTTCGTACTCGGCAAGGACACCGTCTTGCCGGCACTGTTCGCCGGCTGATCCCGATCAGGCGGCGCAGTCGCTGCACAGACCGGTGATCGCGAAGTGCGTGAGGTCGGCGACGAACCCGTGGTGGCGCTTGATGAGCCCCTGCAGCTTGTAGGCCTCCTCGAGGGACAGCTCGTCGTCCTGACCGCAGTTCCGGCAGGTCAGGTGGACGTGGTGGGCCTCATCCGCGCGGTGGTACTCGGCCCCGGTCTCGACGTGGGAGTGCTGGAGGACGCCGACGCTCTCGAGGAGCGTGAGGGTCCGGTACACGGTGGATGCGTTCACACCCGGCATGTCGCCCTGGACCTTCCGTGCGATCGCGGTGGGGGAGATGTGTCCCTTCGCGCGCATCACCTCCGAGACGATCGCCCGCCGCTGCGGGGTCATCCGGAGCCCACGGCTCCGGAGCTGGTCCATCAGGTCGGCATACGACGCGTCCACGCAGGAATCGTAGCAGTGTGTTGCAGGTGCAACGGGCGGCGGGCCCTAGGACGGCGGCGGGAGACCGAGGAGGCGGGCCGCCCAGGGTAGGCTGGTCTTCGATTGGGCGAGCTGGAGAGGCCGCGCGTGCGGGGCCTGTGCGATCGGCGACAGCCCGGCGCGGGCGCTGAAGTAGCCCGCCAACAGGGATGCGATCTGCGGCAGGCCGGGCGTCTCGTCGGGAAGGATCTCGTGCGGAGCCGGTCCACCCTCGGCGTGGAGCGAGGGCAACCACGCGGCGGTGTCCAGCACGGGGTTGCCCACGCACGCGTTGTTCCAGTCCACGAGCACGGCTCGGTCGCCGCGCAGGCACAGGTTGTCGCTCCGCACGTCGAAGTGGAGCAGCGAGTCACCGCCGATCTCGGCCGACGCCGACGCGTCCGCGAGCGCCGACAAGTGCTCCTCGAGCCAGTCCGGCGAGCAGATCCCGAGCGCGAGGAACGGCTGCGGGTCAGCGACCACGTCCGGCCACCCGTCGAGCCCGAACTGGCTGTCGACGGCGGCCGGCACTCCGGCAGGCGGTGTGGTCGTGTGCACGGCGTCGAGGGT
>JBOGVC010000093.1:0-8600 GCA_050695275.1 Actinomycetota bacterium
CCGCCCACGGCCTCCGCGGTGGCCGCGGCCGTCGCCGGATCGAGGTCGTTCGCCGCGACGCGAGCTCCCTCGGCGGCGAGACGCTCCGCGTGTGCGCGCCCCATCCCTTGCCCGGCGCCGGTCACGAGCGCGACGCGCCCCTCGATGCCCTCGTACCGCACGTCAGACCACCGCCCCGGCGTTGGGAGACAACACGGCGCCGACGAAGTTGTGACGCTCCAACATCAGGAACGCCACGGTGTCCGCGACCTCCTCGGGCTTCACGATCCGCTGGAGCACGAGCGAATTCACGTACTCGGGCGAGCGCATGTCCCGCTTCAGCAGCGGCGTGTCGGCGGGGCCGGGGGCCACGCAGTTGACCCGGATGCCGTGGCGCACGGCCTCCATCGCCAGGCTCTTCGTGAACGCGTGGATCGCACCCTTGGCGGACGCGTAGTGGGCCGCCTCCGGGTCTCCCATCAGCCCCAGCTCGCTCCCGATCGTGACGATCGCGCCCGCGCCGCGATCCTTCATCCGCCGATAGACGCTGCGGCACGTGTTCGCGGTCCCGTCGATATGGATCGCGAACATCCGCCGCCACCCGTCGGGACCGATCTGGCCGAGGCGGACCAGTTCGTAGACGCCGGCCGCGGTCATCAGGAACCCGATCGGACCGAGCTGCTCCTCGGTTCGCGCGACCGCGTCCTCGACCGCGTCCGCGTCGGTCACGTCCAGCTCGAACGAGACGTCGGCGTCGGCCGCCGCGTGGAGGTCCACGCTCGCGACCGCGAGGCCCTCCTGCCGGAGCCGCCGCGCGGTCGCGGCCCCCAGGCCGGAGGCCGCACCGGTGATGACCGCGACGCCAGAGTGAGGAGCAGCCACGTCAGCGGAGGCTGGGCCGTTGCGCCCGGTCGAGCGGGATGAACACCGCCAGCGCCACGAGCGGCCCCGCCAGCCAGGACAGGTCCGTGAAGTTCAGGAGGTGCTCGGAGATCGGGCCGGCGTACCGCGGCACGCTGATCGTGGCCCATGCCGCCACCATCCCCGCGATCAGCGCGATCGCGCCCGGCCAGTACACGCCGCCGGAGCCCCAGTACGGACTCTCCGGACCGCCGTGCGCCGCGACCGGGTCGATGTTCCAGTTCCGGCGCCACGCGTCGTAGATCCAGATCACGCCCCAGGGGCCGATCCAGATGATCGTGTTCACGACGATGTCGTTGATCGTCGCGAGCAACGCGTCGTCGTAGAAGAGCACGAAGACGAGGCCGATCGTGGCGAGGACCGCGTCGACCATCACCGCGTGATAGCGCTTGATCGGCAACCCTGCCGCCTGGGCCGCGAGGCCCGCCGAGTACATCGTCAGCATCAGGTTCGTCAGCGACCCGCCGATCGCGGCGAGGAGGAACGGCACGTACAACCACGACGGCATCAAGAACTCAACCGGGCCGAACGTGTCCACCACGAGGTCCGCGTCCGTCTGCGAGGCCAAGAGGATGCCGACGACGCCGAGCAACAGCCCCGATCCGCCCGCGGCCCACAGGACCGTGCGAACGATGTCCTTCGCGGGGGTGTCGCTCGGGAGGTACCGAGGGTAGTCGGCGGCGGCGATCACGTAGGCGACGTGGCCCGCGATCACGATCCCCAGGATGATCGCGATCGCCGACAGGGTGCCCCACAGGTCGTAGTCCCCGCCCAGGCTGGCGCCGAGGTCGAGATCCGGGAGCGCCTCGAGGAGGACGACGATCGAGATCACGCCGAGCGCGATCGAGAAGAACCGCTGGACGTGCACCACCGTGCCGTGCCCGAGGAACGCGAGGAGGACGGACAGCGCGTACACGAACGCCAGTCCGATCAGCTTGCCCGGCGTACCGGAGTCCTCCCAGCCGAAGAACGCGAACAGGGCCAGGACGGCGAACACGCCGATCGAGGCGTTGATGATCTCGAAGAAGATGCCGACGAGCCACGCCAGCGCGGCGTTGACCCGCGCGAAGCGCAACCCGAACGGAGCGCGACTCACCGCCATGGTGGGGATCCCCGCCCTCGCGGGGGGGATCGAGGTGAGCCCTACGAGCCAGTAGCTGAGCAGGATGCCCGCCGCGAGCGTCAGGAGGGTGAGCCAGACGGAGAGACCGAGCGTGAACGCCAGGACCCCCAACACGATGTTGAAGGGGTAGAGGTTCGTCCCGATCCAGAACACGGCCAGGTTCCGCAAACCCATGTGCCGTTCGCTCTCCGGGACATAGTCCACCCCGCGGCGTTCGAGACCGTAGACGGGGTTGCCGCTCTCACCCTCGTATCCCAGGTGCTCTTCGTGGTCCGTGTCCACGGGTCTCCCTTCTACGAGCCGGGGACCGGCTCGGCCGGCCCCTCTCCGATGGTTGGCAAGGACAGGGTTCGTGATGGCACGTCCGAGGCGGCGGTGTGCGCGGCGATCTCTCCGATCGTGGCGATCCACAGGTCCGGCAGCGCGATCGCTCGCTCGAGGAGACGACGCAACGCGATCGCCCGCGCCGGCCGCCCGGACAGGAACGGATGCATCGTCAGCACACAGCAGCCGCCGACCTCGACGTAGGCCTCGATCTCCTCCCACCAGGTCTCGAGGACCCGGGCGGGCGGCTCGATCACGCCGGAACCGGTGGGTGGGTCCGGCAGGAAGGCGTACTTCTCCCAGTCGTCGAGGGCCCACGAGATCGGGACCTCGATCAGCTCCGCCGAGCCGACGGCCAGCCGATACGGCTCGTCCCTGTCGAAGAGGCTCGAGTCACAGGTGAAGCCGTACTCGGCGAGCAGATCGAGGGTCACGTCCGACGTCTCCCACCAGGGGGCCCGGAAGGCCGTCGGACGGATGCCGGCGGTGCGGTCCAGCGCCTCGAGCCCTCGTTCCAGCTCCGCCCGTTCCGTCGCGGCGTCGATCAGGCCCGGCGGACGATGGAGGTAGCCGTGGTGGCAGATCTCGTGCCCCGCCGCCACGATCGCCTTCACGGTCCACGGATGCCGCTCCGCGGAGAAGCCCGGGATGAAGAAGCTGACCCGGATGTCGAGGGCCTCCAGCAGCTTGAGGAGACGAGGGACCGCCGTCACCGGTCCGTACTGCTGGTGGGTCATGATCGAGGGACGTCTTGCGTACGCCTCGTCCACAGCGAGGACAGCCGCCTCCGCGTCCATGTCGAACGTCACCGCGAGCGCCGCGCGCTTCCCCTCGGGCCAGGGGAACATCAGCCGCCCTCCGTGAGGTTCGTCTCGATGCTGGCGAGCAGGCACACGAGCTCGTACACGACGGTCGCGGCGGCGAGCGACGTGAGGTCGGCGTGGTCGTAGGGCGGGGAGACCTCGACGACGTCGGCCGACACCAGACGGAGACCCACCAGTCCGCGGAGGATCATCAGCAGCTCCCGCGACGTCAGCCCACCGACCTCCGGCGTCCCCGTCCCGGGGGCGTGGGCCGGATCGAGCGAGTCGATGTCGATCGAGATGTAGATCGGGCGGTGCCCGACCCGTTCGCGGATCCTCTGGACCACCCCGTCCACCCCCTCGCGGTGGACGTCCTCGGTGCGGATCGTCCGGAAACCGAAGCTCGCGTCGTCGACCATGTCCTGCGAGCTGTAGAGCGGTCCCCGGATCCCCACGTGCATCGAGGCGTCGTCCAGGAACAGTCCCTCCTCCGCCGCGCGCCGCAGGAGTGTGCCGTGGGTGTACGGAGCGCCGAAGTAGGTGTCCCACGTGTCGAGATGAGCGTCGAAATGCACCAGCGCGACGGGGCCGTGCCGGCGGTACATCGAGCGCAGGATCGGCAGCAGGACCGTGTGGTCACCCCCGATGCTCACGATCGAGCCTGCTCGCTCGAGCACCTCGTCGGCGCCTCGCTCGATCTGCCCGATCGACTCGGTGATGTCGAAGGGGTTGCAGGCGACGTCGCCCGCGTCGGCGCCCTGCAGGAGGGCGAACGGCTCCATCTCGTGGATCGGATGGAACTGTGGCCGGAGCATCCGGGAGGCCTGGCGGATCGCGGCGGGACCGAAGCGAGCGCCGGGGCGGTAGCTCACGCCGGAGTCGAACGGGATCCCGAGGATCGCCACGTCGCATCGATCGAGGTCGGCCAGCTCGGGGAGTCGGACGAAGGTCGAGGGCCCCGCGTACCTGGGCACGACGGTGCCGCTGACGGGCTGGACCGTGGGCTCCCCGTTCGAGATTGTCGCGCCCTCCCTGGATGACCGCCCGCGGATGCTAGCGCCCGGTCCCGCTCGGCGTCTCGCGCCGGCCTCCGGACGCTAGGCGGTCTCGTCGGATGCGAGGTGCTCGTGGATCGCGAGCCACGCGCCATCCGGCTGGCGCTGGAACACGATCGACTCGCGCTCCTGCAGCGTCGCTTCCTCGCCGTCCCACCGCTGCGTGGTCGTGACACGGTGCGTGAGCACGGCGGCGTCTCCGAAGACGGCGACGTCCGCGTCGAGCGAGGTCGAGGACAACACCTGGAAGCCGTGCTCGTCCTTCCACGACCGGACGAGGGCCCGGTAGTCGTCCCGTGAACCGATCGGGTCCACGCCGTGGAACAGGAACGTCGCATCAGGATGGAAGCAGTCGAAGTAGCCCTCCTCGTCGCCCGACGAGAACGCCTCCATCAGCCGGGCTGCCGCCGCCCGCACCTCGCTCGTGCTGTCCGTCATCCTCCGACCTCCTCCCCCAGCAGACGCCGGACGCCACGTTTCGCCAGCTGGTCGGCCACGATGTTCCGTTGGATCTCGGACGTGCCCTCCCAGATCCGGTCGACGCGCAGCTCCCGGAAGAACCGTTCGGCCACGTTCTCGCGCATGTACCCGCGGCCACCGAAGATCTGGACGGCCCGGTCGGCCACCCGTCCCGCGGCCTCGGACGCGAACAGCTTGGCCATCGAGCACTGCGCGTGCTGGATCTTCACGTCGATGCCCGCGTCGATCCCACGCGCGAGCTCGTAGGTCATCAGGCGCGACGCCCACAGGTCGGCGAGCGAGTCCGCCAGCATGTGACCGATCGCCTGGAACTCGACGATCGGCTGCCCGAACTGCACCCGCTCCTTCGCGAAGGTGGTGGCCTCCTCGATCAGACGCTCCATCGCGCCGCAGCAGCGCGCCGCGATCATCAGTCGTTCGTACCGGAACCACGCGTGCGTGAACGCCATCCCGACTCCTTCGGCGCCGACCAGATGCGAGGCCGGCACGCGCACGTCGTCGAACGCGATGAGCGCATGGGTGTCGGGGTAGGTGTGCGAGTACCGCGGCTCGCGGAGGAGCCGGACGCCCGGGGTGTCCTTGTCGACGAAGAACAGCGCGTGCTCGCCTTCGTGATCGCCGCCGACCAGCTTCGCCTGGAAGAAGATCCAGTCGGCCGTGTTGTACGACGTCACGTGCATCTTGGTGCCGCGCAAGACGTAGTCGTCGCCGTCGCGGGTCGCGGTCGACTCGATCGCGTCGACATCGGAGCCGGCGCCCTCCTCCGTGATCGCGTAGCACTCGTGCCGCTCCCCGCGCACCGCCGGCACGATCCATCGCTCGAGCTGCTCGGGGGTGCAGACGGATGGGGCCCAACTCGGCGGCGTGTGCACACACCAACCGAGGGCGTTCGTGACCCGGCCGATCTGCTCCGACACGAGCACCTGCCGGAGCATCGTGAATCCGCCGCCACCCAGGTCCTCCGGCATGTTCATCGACGACAGCCCGAGCTCCCTGGCCTTGGCGACGTGGGCGTCGTGGACGTCGCTCGGGATCCGGCCCTCGTGCTCCTCGGCGTGGACCTCCCACGGGATCAGGTCCTCGTCGACGAACCGACGGGTGCGCTCCTGGATCTCGCGATCCTCGGGGGTCATCCAGTCGCCGGACATCAGCTGAGGATACGGGTCTCCGTGGCGAGCGCTCTAGGCCATCCGTCGGGGGGACACCGGTGTCGCCAGCCGACGGTTGTTCCGCTTATCGGCTGTTTCCGTAACTCCCCCCATCCAGAGATCGACCTCCGGAACCCGATGAATCAACGCGAGGGCACCGACCGAGACCACCGAGGGCGAGGACACAGGCAATGCGAATCCGTCACACGATCCCGAACGACCGCGCGCGTCACCCATGGGATCGTCCAGCCCCCGAGCCCGGTCACCCGGCCTCGCGCCCGCTGCGATGGGGCGCTCGTCTCCTCCTCCTGGGTTTCATCGCGGCTTCCGTGTACCCCGCCATCGGTGACACGGGGGTCGACGTTGCGGTCACGTGCGACCCGACCCGGGTCGGCGTCGCGACGACGTGCCGAGCGACGATCGCGGAGACCAACCCGACAACGGGCACGTCCTCGCTCCCGACGGAGGGGATGCCCAAGTCGATCGCTCGAGGCGTGTTCACCCGTGACAACTTCCCTCCGGCCGGGTCTCCCATCCGCATCATCACGAAGAAGATCTACTGGGACACGCTCGAGGCGACCCGTGACGTCGTGACGCTCGCCCCGATCGAGAGCGTCCTGGACACCGCCGAGTCGCGAGGGTTCGACGGTGTGCGCCTGCGGTTCTCGTTCGGCGCCGACGCTCCGCAGTGGGCGAAGGCGATCGGTGACGGGCCCATCGACTACCTCGAGGCGCAGAGCGACACCCAGACGACCATCCCCGACATATGGGATCCCGCGTACCAGGCAGAGGTCGAGGAGCTCATGGTCGCGGTCGCCGCGAGATACGACGCGGACCCTCGGGTGCTGCTCGTGTTCGCGTCCGGGGCGCAGACCTACTACTCCGAGCCGTTCATGCGAGGCATCTCCGCGCAGCAGAACCGGACGAACCTTCTCGCGGCGGGGTACACGAAAGCGCTCGATCAGGCCGCGCAGAGGTGGCAGCTCGACATCATGCGGGTCTTCCGCCAGACGTCCGTGGGTCTCGCGTACAACCCGTGGCAGTTCATCAACCCGGACGGGTCTGCCGGTGTGTCGGTCGCGTACGCGGCCGAGGTGATGGACTACCACCTCTCGTTGTTCGGCGATCGGACGGTCCTGCAGAACAACTCGATCCGATCGAGCTACATCGCCGACCCCCCAGCGATCTACGCGGAGTTCCTCTCGAGACTCGACGACCCGGGGACCACGCAGTATCAGGTGGCCGGTGCGACGCGGGTCGGTGACGCCGATGCCACGATGCACTGGGCCATCGACTACCTCAAGGCCTCGGGCGTCGAGCTGGTGAACGGGTACCCGACCTTCCACACCGATGCCGAGCTCATCGAATACGACGCGGCGCTGACGGGGGACACCACTCCGCCGGTGACCCACGACGTGAGCTGGTCCGCGTCGGGGAACGGCACGTTCTCCGGATCGTCCTGCGAGGCGGGGGGAGTCGGCGAGACGACGTGCACGGTTCGCTACCAGCCTGGTCCGGGATCGGCCGGCGAGCACACGATCACCGCGACGTACTCCGGCTCGGCGATCTCGACGGGGTCGGTCAGCACCCTGCTCCGCGTCTCGCCGCGGCTGTCGGCCACCACGCTCACATGCGCGACACCGGTCCCGGCCGGCACGAAGAGCAGCTGCGCCGCGAACGTCTCCGACAAGAGCGGTGGGCAGGTGAGCGCGCCGATGGGGACCGTGCGGATCGTGGTCGACGGCGTCGTCTCCGCGTCGTGCGAGCTGGCCGGGGCCTCTGGCTCGGCGTCGGGATGCACCGTCGACGTCGTGGCGGCGTCGGGCACGCAGCAGGTGACGGCCAGATACGGTGGCGACACCGATCACGCACCGAGCGCCTCCGGAGCGATCCCACTGACGGGAGACGCGCCGCCCGAGGAACCTCCCTCGGAGGAGCCGCCGCCCGAGGAGCCGCCGGCGCCCCCCGCCGACACCACGGCACCGGTCGTCCAGATCCTCTCGCCGGCCGACGGGACGGCGATCCAGAAGGGCCGCACGATCAAGGTGGTGGCGACAGCCACGGACGACGTCGGCGTGATCAACGTCGAGTTCGCCGCGGACGGCGTCGTGATATGCAGCGACGTCGAGACCACGGCGATGTCGTGCGCCTGGTCCGTGCCGAAGCGGGGGTCGACCGGGTTCACCGTCACGGTGACCGCCCGGGACGCCGCCGGGAACGTCGGGACGCAACAGATCGCGATCGTGGTGGTGACCGGCCGGCCCTGAGACCGAGGCCCCGCGCCGGTTGACCATCCGCGCCCCTTCGCGGAGGCTCTCGTTCCGATGGAGAGCCGCTACTGGCGAGCCGCCGAACCCACGGGGCCCTACGAGGTTGTGATCGTCGGGGGTGGAGGACACGGTCTCGCGACGGCCTACTGGCTCGCGAAACGCCACGGCATCACGGACGTCTGCGTCGTGGAGAAGGGCTGGCTGGCCGGCGGGAACATGGCCCGGAACACCACGATCATCCGCTCGAACTACCTGTGGGACGAGTCGGCCGCGATCTACGAGCACTCGCTGAAGCTGTGGGAGGAACTCGAGGAAGAGCTCGGCGTCGACGTCGAGTTCTCCCAGCGCGGGGTGCTGAACCTGGCCCACGACCTCGGCGAGGTCCGGTCGTCGATGCGGCGGGTCCACGCGAACCGCCTGAACGGCATCGATGCCGAGTGGCTCACGCCCGAGGAGGTCGCCGCGGTCTGCCCGTTGCTCAACGTCTCGCCGGAGCT
>JBOGVC010000094.1:0-37378 GCA_050695275.1 Actinomycetota bacterium
TTGCCCTGGCTGGCGAGCTCCACGATGAGGTTCTCCCGTCCTTGTTCAAGGTGCATCTGATGGGTCAGGTGCTGAGGCAAGACCTCGCAGCAGGGAAACTTCTTGAGCTCGATGATGATTTGCCGGAGCTCCTCCTCGCAACAGACGCAGCGCAGCGGGCGATTCGGGATTTGCTCGGGGACATGCGCAGATCGCCCCTCGGGGCTGCCGGATTGAAGCCGACCCTTCGCTTACTGGTTGACCAGCTCACGTCTGCTGGCGCGCCGCCCGTGGTCCTGGACGTTGAAGAATTCTCATCTTCGCCGCTCGCTCAACTGCTCGCCTACCAGGTTGTTCGAGAGGCTCTACATAACGCTGCGAAGCATTCCAGGGCGTCGAATGTGGAGTTGAGACTCTGGAAGGACGAGCGCATGCTCCGCGTGAGCGTGAGGGATGATGGGACGGGGTTCGCATGGGCGGCTGTCGACAGCAGCAGGCACTTCGGGTTGCAAATCATGAAGGAACGGATTGAGGCAGCAGGCGGATCTATGTTCGTCGACTCTCGTCTGGGAGAAGGGACTCTCGTGGCCGCGAGCGTCCCGATGGATGCCTGAAATGCAAAAGGAGCCTCATGGGCCCCTCTTGCCAATCTTTGTGGGTGTGTCTTGCCTAGCCTCGCCAGTGAGCGCCGCCAGCCATGGCGACAGCCAGCAGTGAGCCGAGCGCGATTGCGATCCGTCGCACGACCTTCATGCCGATCCCCCTCTCATCTGACGGGCCCAGCGGACCAGTCCCGCCCTCTGACCTATACCCAACCCCCCATTTGGGGGACTCGGATGGTGAATATCGTCGTAGGACGGGGGATACACAAGGACGCCAATACAGCTACGACGCTTGCTGTAGGGCCCACATACGACACTTGCTGTAAGAGGGTGCCGAGGGCTTGCGCTCTGCTTCCCGGGCGCCAAGATTGTGCCCCATGCAGGTAACCGCTGCCCCTGTTAGCCAGCGAAAGGTGGTCGCATTTGAGCTCGCGATCATCGTGCCCACCTTCGTTCTCGGTGCCCTTCTCGTGGTCAAGGATCCAGATGCCTTTGACCATTGGGCTCTCCTCATGTGGGCGGGCCTCATCGGTGTGGTCGAGTTGCTACCGGTCCCAGCGTGGCGCGGACTGACGATCAGCGTCGGCTTCCCTCTCCTCATGGTGGTTGCCTTCCTGTATGCGCCAGTCGCGGCGGCCGCGGTTGCTCTCGTTGGCGCGTCAGATCCACGAGAGTTCAAGCGAGAGGTGACATTGCTGCGTGCCCTCTTCAATCGGTGCCAAGTGGCCTTGTCCGTCTTCGCTGCGAGTGCGGTATTTCACCAGCTGACTTCTTTCGCGATCGGCGAAGACCCGGGGTCGGAGCTTGTCCTTGTGACCGCCGCCGCCGTTGCGGCATTAGTGGACTACGTAGTGAACAGCGGCCTGGTTACAGTGTTCGTCAGTCTCCGAACTGGCGTGCCGATGCGACAGGTCATGAAGGAGCTGAGAATCGGTCGGCTCGGTGAGTTCTTGATGAGCTATCTGGGGCTGGGACTCGTCGGGTTGAGCTTGGCTCACTTGTTCAAAGAGGGCTCCGGCTACGCCCTTCCTGCCATCTTGGCTCCGTTGCTCTTCGCGCGGCAGATGTTCTTCCGGTCGCAGGCACTCGAAGAAGCCCACAAGGAGCTGCAGGAGCGCGAGCAAGTCCTTCGTGCTCTCTCGAACGCGATGGCAGAGGAGCGCGCCGACGAGCGCCTCCAGATCGCCGGCTACCTCCATGACGATCTCGCGCAGGTCCTGTTCCGCCTATCGATCCAGGTGGACGTGGCGCGCAAGCTGCTCGAGAAGGGTCAAACCGACGACGTCGGTGTTCAGCTCGACAAGATCCGCCAATCGAAACAGGAGACTTCGGATCGGATCCGCGCGCTGATCCGAGACCTGCATCGATCCCCACTCGGGGCGAAGGGTCTCGCGGAAGCGCTCGAGTCGTTCACCGATGAAGTGGGGCGCGATTCCTCGATCCGTTTCCACCGCGATGTCGCGGACATCCAGCTGCCGGCTCCGATCGCCTTGCTCGTGTTCCACATCGCTCGAGAAGGCGTGATGAATGCGATGAAGCATGCGCAGCCGAGGGACGTGTGGATCGGTGTGCGTGAGGAGGATGCCGACATCGTCCTCAGCCTCCGGGACAACGGGGTGGGCTTCGACACGGAGGCGCCGGGTCCGGAAGGTCACTTCGGGATGGCGATGATGCGCGAGCGCGCGCAGGTCGGTGGCGGACGCTTCGACGTGGAGAGCACTCCGGGTGAGGGGACGACGATCACCGTCCGATTCCCCAAGTCACTCCTCCAGGACGAGTCTCCCCCGGATCCGCAGGATGGGAGGAGCAGTGGCCCGAAGGCGACCTCCGCCGGATCTACAGACGGGAGAACCGTGGACGGGGACGGAGGTGCTTCCCCCGGTATCCCTGGAACCAGCGAGCCGGCGGCCTCCGATTCTCACCCGAGCGTCCGAGCATGATGGCGACGACGAGGATCGCGACTCCGGCGTAGAGGATCACGTCGCCGATCGAGATCACCGCGCCGACGGGCGGTGGGATCCCGATCACGTCGCCGAGCGGCGTTAGCGTGTCGCCGGGTCCCATGAGGTGGTGCTTGAGGGTGCCCTCGCCGGCGAATCCCTCGGCGCTCGCGCCGGAGACCTCCAGCGCCGCAGCGCTCACCGGCATCCCGTTGTTGACCCCGATGACCAAGAAGTTGAGGGCGAGGCCGACCATCACGAGCCAGACGGCCGGCAACCTCCGATTGACCCAGGCGAAGGACCCCAGCAACACGTAGGAGCCCAAGAGCGCCACGGTGCCGAGGGGTCGGCTGACACCGCTCGTGAGTGGGATCCCCTGGAGTGCCAGACCGGCGAGCGCGACGCCCCACCAATGCACCCGGAAGCGCTCGAAGTGTCGGAGGCTGCCGCCGGCGGCGAACCCCACGCAAACGGCCAAGCCGATCACGATCAGAACCAGGATCACGTGGGGAAGTCTCCGACTCGGACGGGTGCTCGGCCAATCGTTCCACGAGCCTCGGGGGGTGTCCAGCCGGTGGACCGCGCTACCCTTGCTCGATGGATCGGGACGAGGGGTACTTCGGGCCGCGCAGCGTTTCCTGGCAGGTCCACCGCGAGGCCACGGTCCTGTTCGGCGGTGCGAGAGCGATGCTGATGCAGGCGGCCCACCCGTCGGTGATCGCCGGCGCGAACCAGACCGGGATGTACGAGCGGAACCCCTGGAAGCGACTCCAGCGGACGCTGGTGCTCCAGTACGCCCTCACGTTCGGGACCAAGGAAGAGGCGCACGCGGCGGCGGATCGCATCAACGATGTGCATGAGCGGATCAACGGTGTCGATCCGGTGACGGGACGCCGCTACGACGCGACCGACCCGGCTCTCCTGCTCTGGGTGCACGCGTGCCTGGTCGAGAGCGCTCTCCTGTTCGAACGCCTCACCGTCGGCAGGCTCGATGACCGCGGGAGGCAACGGTTCCATGATGAGCAGATGCTCGCAGCCGAGCTGGTCCGCCTCCCTCGGGACCTCATCCCGCCGACGGTCCCTGAGCTTGAGGAGTACGTCGCGGGAACGGTTCGCTCCGGGGAGCTCGTCGTGACGGACGCGGCTCGGAGCGTCGCCGGTCTCTTCCTCGATCCGCCGCCCGATGCCCAGTGGAGACCCGTCCTTCGCATGGTGGCTCGGCTCGCTTTCGGAACGCTGCCCGCGGAGGTCCGGGCCGGCTATCAGCTCCCGCGCAGGCCGGGGGAGCGAGCGATCCGGAGCGCCACCTTCGCGGTGATGCGGGCCGGTCGGCCGCTGCTCCCGGCGAGGTTCCGCTACATCGCGCCGTACCAGTCGTGGCGGCGATGGCGCCGGCTCGACGGTCCGGGCGAGCCCGAACTGGCTCGTTCGCCCGGGATCCGTTCGTGATGGCACACTCCTGTCCGTGACGTTCGACGGCCTGTTGCTCGATATCGACGGCGTCCTCGCGGTCTCGTGGGAGGCGCTCCCGGGGGCGGTCGATGCGCTGACACGGCTCCGCGACGAAGAGGTTCCGTTCCGGCTGATCACGAACACCACCACGAAGACTCGCGCGGACCTGGCGACGACGCTGCGCGGAGCGGGCTTCGACGTCGCGGACGAAGAGATCGTGACCGCGGTGGTCGCCACGGCGGAGCACCTGCGGATGAAGCATCCCGGCGCCCCCGTCTTCGTGCTGTCCGACGGGGACGCGACGGCGGACCTCGTGGGGATCGACCTGGTGGACGTCGACGATGCCGACGTGATCGTGATCGGCGGCGCGTGCGACGACTTCACCTACGACACGATGAATCGGATCTTCCGACGGCTGATGGACGGCGCGGCCCTGGTGGGGATGCACCGGAACCTGTTCTGGAAGACCGCGGAGGGGTGGGAGCTCGACGGCGGGGCCTACCTCGCCGGCCTGGAGGAGGCCGCGGACACGCGCGCGGCGATCTGTGGGAAGCCGGAGAAGACGTACTTCGACGCCGGGCTGGCGATGCTCGGGGTGGAAGCCGACCGAGCGGGGATGGTCGGCGACGACATCGTGAACGACATCCTCGGCGCGCAAGCGGCCGGTCTCACCGGTGTCCTGGTCCGCACGGGGAAGTACCGGGCCGGCGACGAGGCACGTGACGACGGACGGCCGGATCACGTCCTGGACTCGTTCGCGGACGTGCCGGCCTTCCTCGGATCCCTGTAGGCGGCGTCCAGTGGTCGTCGAACGCACCCGGTTCGCGAGGCGGCTCTTCGCGGGCATCGCTCCGCAGTACGAGCGGATGGGGGCGCTCCTGTCGTTCGGGCAAGACGCCCGGTGGCGGCGATTCCTGGTGTCGAGGTCGAACGCGGTGCCCGGCGGGCGGGTCCTGGATGTGGCTGCGGGGACGCAGCTCGTGTCCCGCGCGTTCGCAGCAGGCAGGAACGTCCACGTCGTGGCGCTGGACCAGAGCGAGCCGATGCTCCGCGCGGGGGGCGAGCCCAACCGGCTGGCCGGTCTCGACGACCGGATCCGCCCCGTGCTCGGACAGGCCGAGCAGCTCCCGTTCGGGGACGGATCGTTCGACACCGTGTCCTTCACCTATCTGCTGCGCTACGTGGAGGACCCCGCGGCGACCGTGTACGAGCTGGCGCGGGTGCTGCGGACGGGCGGCTCGATCGCGATGCTCGAGTTCTCCGTCCCGGAGGCTCCGCTCGCTCGACTGGGCTGGTGGGTCCAGACCCGTGTCGTGATGCGGCTCCTCGGCACCGCGGTCTCGCCCGCGTGGGCGCGCACCACGGCGTTCCTCGGCCCGAACATCTCTCGATTCGTTGCTGATCATCCGATCGAGGGATGGGTGCGTTGGTTCCAAGCCGCCGGGATCCGCCACGTTCGGAGCAGATCGTTCCTGTTCGGATCCGCCGTGGTGCTCTGGGGCGTGAAGTCGTCGTGAGCGAGAGCCGGCCGGCGTTCTACGCACTCTCGCCGGGCGGTTGGCGCGACTGGTGGACCCTCCTGCACCCGCCCTACACGCTCTGGCACCTTTCCTACGTGGCGCTCGGGGCCTCGACCGCGGCGGAGCTGAACCTCTACCGCCTCGGGCTGAGCCTCATCGGGTTCTTCCTCGGTGTGGGCCTGGCGGCGCACGCGCTCGACGAGCTCCGGGGGAGGCCTCTCGGGACCTCGATACCGGACGGCCTCCTCGTGGGGGTCGCCGCCGTCTCGCTCGCTGGAGCGGCTGCGGTGGGCACGATCGGGGTCGTCCAGGTCTCCGGGTGGCTCGCGTTGTTCATCGTCGTGGGGGTCTTCCTGGTGGTCGCCTACAACCTCGAGCTCCTCGGTGGTGCGTTCCATTCGGATCTGTGGTTCGCCCTCGCCTGGGGAGGCTTCCCCGCACTGACGGGGGCGTTCGCGCAGGACGGGGGGCTCGGCCTCTCGGCGGTGGCGGTGGCGATCGCCTGCGTGGCGATCAGCGCAGCGCAGCGGGTGCTCTCCACGCCGGTGCGGCGGCTCCGGCGCAGGGTCGCCTCGGTCGAGGGGACGATCACCCTCCGCGACGGAACCACGGAGAGGATCGGACCGGAGGCGATCCGGAGGGCGCCCGAGGCGGCCCTGCAGCTGCTCTCGATCGCGATGCCCGTGCTGGCCATCGCGTTCGTGATCGCGAAGCGGTCCTGACCGCCGGTTCCGTACTATCCGGGCCGTGACGGCCCTCCATCGTGTGATCGGATTCGCGGTCGTCGCCGTCTTCGCGCTCGGGTGGATCTGGGGGCTCGGAGCGAGGATCGGCCGCCGGGATCCGTCCGAGGGGTACTGGACGTGGCTCGCCGTCGCCCAGGTGGTGGCGGGCGTCCAGGCGATCGTCGGCACGATCCTGCTGCTGCTCGGCCACCGGCTCGAAGCCGAAGGGGCGCTGGGCGGGGCGCTCCACTACGTCTACGGCTACCTCCCGTTGCTCCTGTTCGTGTTCGCCCACGTCGTCGCCCGTGCGGGCGATGCGCGCGCGGTCGGGATCGATCGGCCCCTCCGGCCATGGGTGCCGTTCGCGTGGGCGTCGTTCATCAGCTTCGGGCTCACGCTCCGTGCGCTGATGACGGGCCTCGGCTTGTAGCGGCGGAGCGCTCGGGCTGCGAGATGATTGCCCCGTGCGTGGATGGGCGCGGGTCCTCCTCTGGGTGGTGATCCTCCTGGCCTGCGCCGGCGTCGGGGCGTTCATCGGGTCGCGATCGAACCCGTTCCCACCCGGGGTCCCGGACCCGGGCGCGCGACCGAGCGACAGCCCGAGCCCTTCACCCCCGGAGCTCGCGGAGTGGTCGATCACGATGGTGAGTCGGACGACCCACACGTTCCACGTGGGGGGGTCGTGCACGAGCGCGTGGCGCCTCGAGGGCACGCTCCGGATCTCCGCGTCCGAACGGATCGAGGGCCGCGGCGTCGCGCGGCTCCAACCGGGTGCCGGATGCGACTTCCCATCGGCCCAGGTGCAGACCCAGCGGATCCTGGTCCGGATCCTCGGCCTCCGCGGCGGGGACGAGCTCGACCTCCGGTTCCGAGAGATGAGCCGGACGCCGGCCGGATCCCAGGATCTGGGCGCGTTCGTGAAGACGTTGGAGACGCTCAGGGTCGCGATCGACGAGCGGGCCGGCAGCGAGGTCAGCAAGTCGACGCGGATCGAGGATCCTGAGGACGAGATCTACGCGGCGGTCACCACGATCCGCCTCCGCGGCTAGAGGTCGCACCAGATCGTCGCGAGGCGCTGGGACCCGGGCGGCCCGACGCTCCAGAGCCCTCCCCGTTCCGCGAGCCGCGTGCCCAGGGCCGAGGCGAGCTCGTCGTCGCGGGAGGAGGGAAGGCAGAGTCGCCGCCGGGCGAGCGCGAGCGCGTCGGCTCGCTCGGCGAACCCGCCCACCCCGGGCGAGGCCTCCCACCGCTCGAGGTTCGCATGGAGGCCGATCTCGCCCAGCACGTCCAGGGCGTCGTCCGAGCTCGGGCCGGTCGGCCGCTCGAGGCCGTGGAACCGCAGCCAGAGGTCGTCCATCCACGCGAGCGGGTGTCGATCCGTGAGCTCGAAGACGACCCGATGATCCGCGAGCGCGGCGATCCGGAGGACGAACGGCTCCACATCGGCGACGTTGTAGAGCACGTGTCCGGCGACGGCGACGTCCACCGCGTCGACCGTGTCCGCGACCTCGGGCCAGCGTCCGGGGACCGCGACGGCCGAGACACCTGCCGCACGGGCGTTCGCGAGGAAGCCGTCGAGCATGTCCTCCTGTGCGTCAACACCGACGATGGTGCCCGCCCGCCCGGCGAGCGGGAGGGACGTGGCGCCGCCTCCGCACCCCACGTCGAGCACCCGCCCGGATCCGGGAAGACGCTCGAGCGCCCTCGCGGTCGTCGGCGTCGTGCCCTCTCGGCCGGTGTCCCGCGCGCCTCGGGTACGGAACAGCTCGGTCGGGAACCCCCAGGGAGACTCGGGGGCAGCCGCGAGGATCTCGGGTGGGATCGCCCAGCGCTCCAGCTGCTCGCGCCAGCGCTCGACGGCCGTCACCGCTCGCCCCAAGGATCACGAAGGACCTCGTCCGTATGCTCGCCGAGGCGCGGGGGAGGCAGCTGTGTGTCCAGCTCCGTCCCGTCGAAGCGGATCGGGTTGCGCACGAGCCGCAGCGTGGTCCCGCGACCCGGGTCGGCCACCTCCTCGACCATCGCGGCCCCCTCGGGCGAGGAGAACACCTCGTCGATCGCGCGGATCGGAGCGGTGGGCACAGCCGCGGCCTCGAGCGCGGTGAGCCACTCGGCGGCGGTCTTCGTCGCGAACGCGTCGGCGAGGAGCGGGATCAGCTCGTCTCGATGCCGGACCCGGTCCTCGTTCGTGGCGAACCGGGGATCGGTGGCCCACTCCGGGTGCCCGACCACCTCGCACGTCCGCCGGAACAGTCGATCGTTGGCGGCCGCCACGATGAACGGACGATCCGACGCGTGGAACGCCTGGTAGGGGCAGATGTTGGGGTGGGCCGTGCCCATCGGTTGCGCGACCACCCCACCGAGGAGGTGGTTGGCGGCCTGGTTGACCATCGCGGCCACGCCGGCGTCGAACAACGAGACGCTGATGTGGCGCCCGCGACCGGTCCGCGAACGCTCGTGGAGCGCCGCGAGGATGCCGATCGCCATGTCCAGGCCGGTGATCACGTCGAGGAGAGCGACCCCCACCTTCACCGGCTCCCCCTCGGGCTCCCCGGTCACGCTCATCAGGCCGGACAGCGCCTGGACGATGATGTCGTAGCCCGGGCGGCTCGCGCTCTCGGGGATCTCGTTGTTGAACGCCGTCAGCGAGCACGTGATCAGACGGGGAGCGGCCCTGCGGAGGTCGTCGAGCCCCAGCCCGAACTCGCTCATCAGCCCAGGTCGGAAGTTCTCGATCAGCACATCGGAGTCCGCGGCGAGGCGGCGGATGGCGTCGGCGCCCTCGTGAGACCGCAGATCCAACCCGACGGATCGCTTGTTCCGATTGAGTGCCAGGTAGTACGCGGCATCGTCCCCCACGAACGGCGGCCCCCACTGTCGCGTGTCGTCGCCCTGCCCCGGGCGCTCGATCTTGATCACGTCCGCGCCGAGGTCACCCAGGATCTGGGTCGCCAGGGGTCCGGCGAGCACGCGCGAGAGGTCGAGGATGCGGCAGCCGGAGAGCGGGAGGTCGTCCACCGAAGCCGAGCCTAGCGGCCCGACGTGGTGCCCTTCCGCACAACTGGCGCAGCGAGCAGACAATCAGGCAGAATCCAGCTGTGAACGAGCAGAGCCTCGAGCGCGTCAATGCGTTCCTCGCCGCAGTTGCCCAGCGCACCCAGAAGGGCGAACTGCTGGAAGCCACGCCTGCTGAGCTGGGAAGGGAACTGGGCTTCCCGGATCCATTGTCGATCGCGCGCGCAGTCAGGGCGCTCGTCGCTCGGCGCCGGCTCGAGCCGGCCGGGGGTTCGTACCGCTTGTTGGACGAGACGCCCGTGGCGGCCGGTGAGCGAGAGACGATCGAGCGCAAGAGCCGGCGGAGCAAGAAGCGGCCGGACGATGCCCAGCCGGGACGCCGGAGCGGCGGCCTGGCGTACTCCGACATGGGGCGGGCCACCGTGGACCGCTTGGTGGAGCTGAGTCAGGAGGTCTCGCAGCTCAGGGCTCAGCTCAAGACGTCACGCGAAGAGGCCCGGGAGAGCCGGGAGATGCGGGTGGAGGCGGAGGGACGGGCGCGGACGTTCGCCGAGCGGGCCCGGGAGCTGGAGCACCGGGCGGAGATGGCCGAGTCGAACCTGAGGACGCTGCTCGCCTCGGCACGTGCGACGGGGATGCATCCCGACCAGCGGCTCCCGGACTCCGAGATGGAAGCGATCCTCGGCGTGCTCAAGGGCAACGGCGATCACGCGGCCGCCGAAGAACAGCCTGTCGGGTCCGAGGCCGATGAGGGTGCCGAGGGCTAGCGCGACCGCCGCCCGCTAGCGAGCGGCGAGCTCCGCCTCGTAGCAAGCGGCGAGGTGCCCTGGAGCGAGCTCCCCCAGCCCGAGGTCCTCCCCGGTGCAGCGCTGCTCGATGCCGAGCGTCGCCGCCCGACCCGACGCCACGACCGGGCATCGAGGGTGGAACCGGCAGCCGGGAGGCACGCGCGTCGGGTCGGGTGGCTCACCGATGAGGATCGGGCGGTCGATCCCTCCAGCCTCCGGGACGACGTCGAGCAACGCCTTCGTGTAGGGGTGCCGAGGCCTGAGCAGCACCTCCTCGGCGGGGCCGATCTCGACGATCCTCCCGAGGTACATCACCGCCACACGGTCCGCCACGGTCCACGCGAGACCCAGGTCGTGCGTGACGATCAGGATCGACAATCGGAGGTCGTCGCGGAGCTTGAGCAGGAGCTGGAGGATCTCTCCTCGCACCGACGCGTCCAGGTTCGAGACGGGCTCGTCCGCGACGATCACCTTCGGGTCGAGCACCAACGCGCCGGCGATGACCACCCGTTGTCGCTGGCCACCCGAGAGCTCGTGCGGGTAGAGCAGGTAGAAGCGCTCGGGCGGCCGCATCCCCGCTCGCGAGAGCGCCTGGGCCACGAGCTGCTCCTCCGTCTCGCCGTCCGGTCCCTCGTGGATCTTGTGGATCCGGAGGCCCTCGGCCACGCTCTCGTAGATCGTCTGCCGCGGATTGAGGGACGCGGTCGGGTCTTGGAAGACCATCTGCACCTCGCGACGGTATGCCTGGAGCTTCCGCCCCAGCGGCACACCCCGGAAGGAGATGTCGCCTGCGTTCGGCCGGACGAGACCCATGATCGCCCTCGCGAGGGTGGTCTTCCCGCATCCCGACTCGCCGGCGAGCGCCAGCACCTCGCCCTCGTGAAGGGTCAGGTCCACACCGTCCACCGCCCGAGCGACCCGACTCGTGGGGCCCCGGGAGGGCGGAGGAACACGCCCTGCGAGCCCCGGTTCCGCCGCGCCGTCCACCCGCAGCTCGCCTTCGAGCAGCGTGGACACCGCGCTCGGTTTCGCCTGCCGCCCGAAGAGGCGCGAGCGCCCGGTGAAGCGGACCTCGAGGCCCCGTACGTCGATGATCGGTTCGCCGACGGCCGTCGTGTCCACACCGGTCCCTATCGCGTTCACGATGATGCCTCCGCCGGGGACGGCGCCCCTTCCACGTGGATGCAGGCTGCCCGCCTGCGTTCGCCAGCGGCCCACAGCTCCACGTCGAGCGAAGGGCACACGGCGATGGCTTCGGAGCATCGAGGATGGAAGGGACACCCGGACGGGATCTGTTGTGGATCCGGCGGATCGCCGCCGAGACCGGAAGGTTTGCGACGGAACTGCTCATCGCCGATCTCCGGGAACGCGCCGGCGAGGGCCTTCGTGTAGGGGTGCTGCGGGGAGTGGAAGACGTTCTCTGCCGGGCCCTCCTCGACGATCAGGCCGGCGTACATGATCGCGATGCGGTCGGCCACCTCGACGAGCACTGACAGGTCGTGCGTGATGAACAACATGGCGAGACCCAGCTCTCGTTGGAGCGACTTGAGGAGCTTCAGGACCTGCGCCTGCACCATCACGTCGAGTGCCGTGGTGGGTTCGTCGGCGATCACGAGCGAGGGGTTGCAGGCGAGCGCCATCGCGATCATCACGCGCTGCTTCTGCCCGCCGGAGAGCTCGTGCGGGTAGTCGTCGATGCGTCTGCCGGGCAGCCCCACCTGTTCGAGGAGCTCGGCGGTGCGCACCCTCGCTTCCCGCTCGCCGGCGAGCTTGTGCACCGTGATGGCCTCGGCGACCTGATCCCCGATCCGTCGGACGGGATTCATCGCGTGCAGCGCCCCCTGGAAGATGATCGACGCCCCGGTCCATCGGACCGCCCGCAGTCGCCCGGGCCTCATCGAGAGCACGTCGTCGCCGTCGAGGAGGATGCTCCCCTCGATCAGCGTCTTCGGCGCATGCAGTCGAAGGATCGCCCCCCCGATCGTCG
Source organism: Actinomycetota bacterium (assembly GCA_050695275.1). Classification (GTDB taxonomy): domain Bacteria; phylum Actinomycetota; class UBA4738; order UBA4738; family HRBIN12; genus JAJNBA01. The sequence continues at coordinate 12,009 of JBOGVC010000094.1, forward strand.
ATTTGCCGCAACCGGACTCGCCCGCCAGTCCGAGCACCTGCCCACGGTCGATGTCGAGATCGACACCACGGACGGCCGGGACGTCACCGGCCTTGGTCCGGTACGTGACCTTGAGATCGCGCAGCGAGAGGACGCTCACCCGCTCACCGCTCTCTGATCCTCGGGTTCAGCACTTCGTCGAGGGCGTACCCGCACATCGTGAACGCGAGGGTCACGAGACAGATGCACACGCCCGGCGGGACCAGCCACCACCACAGTCCAGCCGAGAGTGCGCCTTGTTCGAAGGCGTCGAAGATCATCACGCCCCAGGACGTGCTCAAGGGGTCGCCGAGGCCGAGCAACGCGAGCGTAGTCTCGGCCAGGATCGAGAGCGCGACCGTGAGCACGGTATTCGCGAAGATCACCGGCATCACGTTCGGCAGGATGTGCCGGGTCACCAGGTGCCAATTGCTCGCGCCCAGCGCTCGCGCACGCTCCACGTATGGGCGTTCCTTGACCGAGAGCGTGTCCGCCCGGACCAACCGAGCCGTCCCTGCCCAAGAGGTGATGCCGATGACCAGGATCGTGTTGAACAAGGATCGCCCAAGGACCGATGCGAGGACGATCGCGAGCGGGATCCATGGGATCACGAGGAACCAGTTCGTGAACGCGTTCATGATGCTGTCGACGCGACCTCCGTAGTAGCCGCCCGTGATCCCGACGGCGGTTCCGACGGTCATCGTCATCACGGTCGCGGCGAATCCGACGAGGAGCGAGATGCGCGAGCCGTAGATCACGAGATCCAGGACCGAACGCCCGAAGTCATCGGTCCCGAGTGGGAATTCCGCCGACGGAGACTCGAACGGAAGCCCCGAGGGACTCGACACGCTGAGCTCCTCGTCGGAGACGAAGAGCGGCGCGGTGAATGCCAACAGCGCGAAGACCCCCAGAAGCACGAGCCCGACCATCCCCATCCGGCTCGAGCGGTAGACCCTCCAGAACCCGGAGAGCGCCCGGCGTCGCCGGGCCCGTCGGATCTTCTTCGGGTCCCGTGAGGGAGGCGGCGCGGCGACCTCCGTCCCCACGGCAACCTCGGAGGGCTGGCGTGGCTCGATCACATCATCCCTCCTTCACCCGTGGGTCCAGGTAGCCGTAGAGGATGTCCGCGAGCAGGTTGAACAGGATCACGGCCGCACTTGACAGGAGGAAGACTGCCTGGATCACCGGGTAGTCGTTCGCCTCGATCGCGGCGTAGGTAAGCTGGCCCAGCCCCGGCCACGAGAACACCTCTTCGATGATGACGGCGCCTCCGAGGATGAAGCCCACGCTGTAGAACGCGAGGGTGAGTGTGGGGAGCAGTGCGTTCGGCACGGCGTGTCGACGGCGCACGTCCTTGTCACGCACGCCTTTCGCGCGAGCGGTCTGGACGAAGTCCTCGCCCATCACCTCGAGGAGCGACGACCGCATGATGATCGCGAATTCCCCGATGTACCCGAGCGTGAGCGTCAGGCACGGCAGGATCAGATGTTTCGCCACGTCGGCGAAGTGCTCGAACCCGGAGAGCTGCTCGCTCGACTGGTACCCCCCTGCCGGAAGCCAGCCGAGCGTGCCTGTGAACAGGATCAACAGCATCATGCCGAGCCAGCCCTCCGGCATCGAGTACAGGGTGAGGGAGCCCAGCAAACTCCCGGTGTCGAAGGTGCTCCCACGGCGCCACGCACCCTTGATCCCGATCAATACGCCGAAGATCGTCGAAAGGATAGTTGCGATCCCGACGAGCACGATCGTGGGCCATACCTTTTCCGCGACCGACTTGATCACAGGCCGGCCGGAGATGAACGAATACCCGAACTCACCTCGCATCGTGTCGCCGAGGTAGTTCACGAACTGTGCCGGAAGTGGATCGTCGATCCCGAATTCCTCGCGGAGGGCCTCCTGTTCCTGCGGGTCGAGGTGCAGGCTGCTCCGGGTCAGGAGCTTGACGGGATCGCCGATCGCGCGGAAGAGCACGAAGTTGAACGCAAGCACGAAGGCCAGGGTCGCGAGCGCGTGCAGCACGTGGCGGACCAGGTACCGCCGCGATCCCAACCTCTGACCTCCGCCTTCTCGGCCCGCTCGGCCGAACCTACGCCTCGTCCTCCTCGCTGCGCCTGCGACCCATCACCACGAAGGCGGCAACCGCGATCACGACGATGGCGCCGATCGCGACGAGGAGGCCGGTGGACATGCCCCCCTCATCGGCGACGTTGCCTCCGGGCCCCCCGCCCGACACGGGCTGGAGGTTCATATAGGAGTCCACCCGCCAGGCGAAGATCGGCGCGCCGCCGTTCGTGGGCGAGTTCACGTAGCCCTCGAACGTGTCGGTCCGATACGCGTGCAGGAGCTCCGGATAGACGAGCGCGATCTCGGGGATCTCGTCGTAGTGGATCTGTTGGAACTCATGGACGATCGCCTGACGCGCCTCTCGATCGAACGTCTGCCGCTGCTCGGCGTAGAGCTGGTCGAGCTCTTCGTTCACGTAGCAGCCGTCGCTCCATCCGAGGCACTGGTCCGACGTGTAGATCGACATGTTGAAGTCCGGATCCGGGTCGCCGCCCCAGCTCCAGATGTAGGCGTCGAACGTGCCGTTCTCCCACTCGACGTACGCCTTGCTCTCGCTCACGACCCGGACGTCGAACTGGATGCCGATGTCCTCCATCCAGCCCGCCATCAGCTCGCCGGATCGGGCGGATCCTCGGGAGTTGTTGAGCGCGACGATGTCGAGCACGAGCGGTTCCCCGCTCTCCGGGTCGATCCGGACACCATCGGCGGTCCGTTCGGTGTACCCCGCCTCATCGAGGATCCGGTTCGCCTCGTCGAGGTCGAAGGCGTATTCCTCCTCGGCGGGGATATCGAGGTGCCAGAACGCCTTGTCGGGTGAGATGAACGTGTCCGCGGGTTGTGCAGCGCCCTGGAAGACCACCTCTGCGAGCGCTTCCTTGTCGATCGCGTGCGCGATCGCCAACCGCACCGCGTGATCGTGCAACGCCGGGTGGTTCGTTTCCTGGGTCGCGGGCGGCGTCCCGTACACCTTCGGATGCGCTTCCGCCTGACCGCCGAAGTTGAAGGCGAGGTTCGTGTGGTAGTCGGCGGCCTCCTCGACGATCCCGATGTTCTCGTCGCTTTCGAGGCTGTTCACGAGCGTGGGCGGGAGGTCGTAGGCGTAGTCGATGTCGCCCGCCTTCAGAGCCTGGACCATCGCCTCGTCGTTCCCGAAGACCGTGTACACGATCTCGTCGATCGTCGGATCCCCGAAGAAGTGCCCCTCGACCGCCTCCATCCGGAAGAACTGACCCGTTTCCCATTCCGTGAGCTGGAACGGTCCGGACCCGATCGCGGGGATCTCCTCGAAGGCACGGATCTCCTTCGCGGGCACGCCGTCGAGCGGTCCCCAGATGTGCTCGGGAAGGATCGGGATGTACGGAGGAACCGTCGGAGCGAGCGTCGGCTCCTCCGACGTCCAGATGAGCTGGTTGTCCTCGGTCGCCTCGAACGTGGGATCGAAGGGGAGGTAGTCCGAGAACGTCGAGAGCCCGTTGTCCAGGATGAAGCGGTACGTGAACGCGATGTCGGCAGCCGTGAGCGGTTGGCCGTCGTGCCATGTGACGTCGTCCCTGATCTGGCACGTCCAGGTCATGTAGTCCTCGCTGGGCTCGCAGCCGGGTTCCTCGACGAGCTCGGGCACCGGTGAGAGGTCCGCGGCGGCGAAGCCGTACAACATGTTGTAGTTCAACAGCAGCATCTCGTACTCGGCGCTGCAGCACGCCTTGAACGGGTTGGCGGAGACCATGTCGCTCGTGGTGCCGACGTTGAACGTGATCTTCTCGTCATCGGGAGACGCGGATTGCCCGAAGGCCGATCCGGCCAACCCGATCATGACCGCCGTTGCCACCGCAAGCGTGAGCGACGTCCGACGCAGTCCCTTCATCGCAGCCCCCTTCCAAGGTGGATCTCTGCTCCGCTCGAGCCTGGACCTCGTCTCGTTGGGGTGCATCCGGATCGCGGCGCACCCTCCCGCCGGGCTTTGAACGCTCGGTCAGTCGAGAGGGTCTGTATAGCATCGAGGGCGCGGAAGCGCCAGGCAGGGTCGGCGCTCTTCGGCTCAACACCCATGGGCCTCTCGCTTCCCTCGCAGGGGCTCCGGCTTGTTCCCGATCCGCTCGTTCTGCTTAGCTCCCAGGCATGAAGGTGCTCCTCGCCGACGCGATCCACCCCTCGACCGTGGAGATCCTCACCGAGCGCGGGCACGATTGCGTCCTCGCGCCACAGCTCTCCTCCGACGACCTGCCCGGCCGGATGCCGGGCTTCCAGGCCCTCGTCGTGAGGAGCACGAAAGTGACAGCGTCGGCCGTCGAGGCGGGGAACGCCTTGGAGCTGATCGTGCGTGCCGGCGCAGGGACCAACACGATCGACGTCGAGGCCGCGTCCGAGGTCGGGATCTACGTCACGAACGTGCCCGGCCGCAACGCGATCGCCGTCGCCGAGCTCACGATGGGGCTCCTCCTCGCGATCGACCGTCGGATCCCGGACAACGTCGCCGATCTCCGCGCCGGCACGTGGGACAAGTCCACGTACGGGAAGGCGGACGGTCTCTTCGGGAAGGTCATGGGAATCGTCGGGCTCGGCGAGATCGGGTTCGCGGTCGCCGAACGGGCGGGCGCGTTCGGCATGACCCTCCGGGCGGTCCGTAAGGATCGGGACGAGGCGGCCGAAGAGCGGATCAGAACACTCGAGATCGAGCTCGTCGACTCGCTCGAGGAGCTCGTGGAGACCTCGGACGTGGTCTCGATCCACGTGCCCTCGTCAGCGGAGACGGAGTCGATGTTCGATGCCCGCCTCCTCGGCGCCATGAAGGAGGGCGCGATCCTGCTGAACACGTCGCGAGGCAACGTCGTCGCCGAGGCCGCGCTGCTCGATGCCCTCGAGACCCGTGAGCTCCGGGCGGGCCTCGATGTCTACCCGGGCGAGCCCGGATCGGCCTCCACATCGTGGTCGTCACCGCTCGCACAACATCCCCGCGTCGTCGGGACGCATCACATCGGGGCGTCGACGGCGCAGGCGCAGAAGGCCGTGGCCGACGGGGTCGTGGAGATCATCGAGGCGTACGTCAGAGGCGAGATCCTCAACTGCGTGAACCTCGCCCCCACGCGACTCGGGACCCACACGCTCCACGTCCGTCACCTCGACCGTGTGGGCGTGCTCGCGGGCGTTTTCGACATCCTTCGCCGCCGCGACCTGAACGTCGAGCAGATGGAGAACCGCGTGTTCGAGGGACGGAACGCGGCCGTCGCCACGATCGACGTCGTCGGCGACGTGGGCCCGGACCTGATCGCCGCCCTGGAGGGGCTGGACGACGTGATCCACGTGTCCGCCGTCCCCACCGATCGCCGACCGACGTGAGGATCCACAACTTCTGCGCCGGCCCTTGCACCCTCCCGCTCGACGTGTTGGAGGAGGTGCAGAGCGAGCTCCTGGACTTCGAAGGTTCCGGCATGTCCGTGATCGAGATGAGCCACCGGAGCGCGGAGTACGAGGCCGTCCACGAGGAGGCGCTGGCGCTCTTCCGGGAGAACGCCGCGGTGCCCGAGGACTTCACGATCCTGTTCCTGCAGGGTGGGGCCACCCTCCAGTTCGCCCTGGTTCCGATGAACCTGCTCGGGGAAGGCACGCGCGCGGGCTACATCCGGTCCGGAACGTGGGGGAAGGGCGCCCTGAAGGACGCGGCCGCGTGGGGTGATGCGTACGCGGCGTGGGACGGGGAGCCCGTCTCGTTCTCGCGCATGCCCTCGGACGACGAGCTGGACATCGAGCCGGACACCCGCTACCTGCACCTCACCTCGAACGAAACGATCGAGGGGATCCGGATGCCGTCGTTCCCCGACATCGATCTCCCGCTCGTGGGCGACATGTCGTCGGACTACCTGAGCCGTCCGGTCCCGTGGGAGCGGTTCGACCTCGTCTACGGCGGCGCACAGAAGAACCTGGGACCCGCGGGCCTCGCGGTGATCGTGGTCCGCACGTCGCTCCTCGAGGAATTGCACACCGACCTCCCCAGCTATCTCCGTCTCGGCGCGCACGCCGACAAGCACAGCCTGATGAACACGCCGCCGATGTTCGCGATCTACGTCACCGGGAAGGTGCTCCGATGGATGCGGGACCGGGGCGGTGTCGCCGGGATGGAGGAGCGAGCGGCCCGCCGCTCGACCGCCGTCTACGACGCCATCGACGGGAGCGACGGCTTCTATCGCTCGCCGGTGGAAACGGCCCATCGATCGCACATGAACGTCGTGTTCCGGACGCCGTCGGACGAGCTCGACGCCGCGTTCCTCGCGGGGGCCGAGGAGCACGCGATGCGCAACCTGAAGGGACATCGAAGCGTGGGAGGGATCCGGGCCAGCATCTACAACGCGATGACCGACGAAGGGGTCGATGCCCTGGTCGGGTTCATGGCGGCGTTCCGAGATACCGCCGGATGAGCACCCTCGTCCCGTTCCCCGCCCGGATCGTCCGGCCCGAATGGGCGGAGCACGTCGTCTCGCCGATGCACGATGCGCTCTCGCGCGAGGAGCGAGCCGAGATCCTCGCCGAGCGTCCGTTCGCCTGGCTGCACGTCTCTCGAACTCCCGATGACGCACCGGAGGGACAGGAGGTCGACCCGGCCGCGCTGGACGAGGCGAACGTCGCGGCCCTGCAGAGGCTGCTCGACGCCGATCTCTTCGAGGGATTCCCCGAGCCCGCCCTCTACGTCTATCGCCTGCGGTCGCCCGAACATGAGCAGACCGGCATCGTCGGCGAGGTCCCCCCGCAAGCGTTCGTCGACGGACGGATCCTCGGGCACGAAGGGGTCCAGCCCGAACGTGTGGACGCGCTCGGGACGCACCTGTCTCGGCTGGGGGCGCGCTCGACGTTGGTGGCACTGATGTTCCGCGCCGACGACGACGTCCGGAAGCTCGTGCAGGCGACGACGGACGGAGCGGCGCTCCGGCGGTTCGGCACGGGGGAGCTCGAGCAGACCGTGTGGCGGGTCGACGATCCGGAGGCAGCCGATCGGATCAGGGAGCGCTTCGACCATCGACCGCTGTACATCACCGATGGCCACCATCGTGCGATGGCGTCGGTTGAGCTCTGGGAGCGCGCCGGCCGCCCGCAGGGGGCGGGCGTGCCCGCGGTCCTGTTCCCCGACGAACAGCTGCGGATGCTGGCGTTCCATCGCCGGGTCGTGGGTCCCCTCCCGTTCGACGTCGAGGACCTCCTCTCGCGGCTGCGGGAACGTGTGCGCGTGGAGCCAGTGGGGGGGCAACCGGGAGAGCGCGGTGTCTTCGGGCTGTACGTCGGCGGACGTTGGTATCGCCTCGCTCCCGGATCCGGAGAGGCGGCGGGGGTCGAGTCGCTGGACGTCTCCCGGCTGCATCGCCTCGTGATGGAGCCGATCTTCGGTTTCGGGGAGGCCGGCGATCCGGGCCTCGAGTTCGTCTCGGACGCGATCCCGGTCGACGAGCTCATGCGACGGGTGGACGAGGATCGGGGCGCTGCGTTCACGCTGATGCCGCCCACGTTCGATCAGTTCGTCGACGTGGCCGACCGACACGAGCAGATGCCGGCGAAAGCGACCTATTTCGACCCGAAGCCCCAGTCGGGGCTGTTCCTGAAGATCGGGGAAGACGAAGGGGTCAACGAGAACCGATCGACCGATCTCTGACCGCTCGGGACTCGATCTCCCGGATGAAGGGCGTCTTGCCGTCGATGTAGGCGAAGATGTCGCGCGGGTGGCGTTCGGCGAGATCCCGCTTCAGCCGCTCGTAGGAAGCTGCGTCGTCCGGGTGGTCGCGGAGCCAATCCCGGAACGCGAGGTGGCGCCGCTCCCACTCGCTGCCCGCGGCGCACACGTGGATCTGGAACGCTCGTTCCCCGCCTTCGTCCCTGCTGAAGTATTCGTGCTCGTCGGTCCACGGATCGACGACCCACCGGTAGCCGAGCGCGACGAGTGGGTCGACGTACGCCGATCGCGGGACCATGGATCGGACCGAGACCTGGATGTCGATCACCGGCTTGGCGCCGAGTCCCGGGACCGAGGTCGAGCCGACATGCTCGAGGCCGGTGACTAGGTCGCCGAGCGCGGTTCGGATCCTCGCCGACTCTTCGTCGAACCGGTCCGGCCACGCGGGGTCGTACGCGCTGATCGCATACGACCGGGTCCGTCCCCCGGCGGCGCCCGGCTTCGCGCTCGACCCGCGGAGACGTCCAAGCAACGAGAGCGCCTCGAACAGCGACTGCTGAATGGGATCGCGTTCCGCGGTCTCTTCCGGGTGCCACTGCACCCCGAGCATCCAGGTCGCGCGCTCGTCCTGCTGATCGGGAACGATCCGCTCGATCGCCTCGATCAGACCGTCCTCGCTTCGGCCCGTGATCGTCAGTCCCTCACCGAGCCGGTCGACTCCTTGATGGTGGTGGGATGCGCTCGCGAGGGGGCCGGACTTCGTCACCGCCGCGAGACGGCTCCCCGGTTCCGGGAGCACCTCATGGATGGTCTGCGTCCCCGCGACCGGCACACCGTGCTCGATCAGCTCGGGGATGTCGGGGAGGTGCGGGTGGAGCGTGCCACCGAACGCGACGTTCATCACCTGCATCCCACGACAGATGCAGAGGGTCGGCACGGCGAGCCGATCCGCTGCGTGGAGCAGGTCGATCTCGAACCCGTCGCGGTCTGGCTCGATGCCGTAGAGGTGATCGTTCGAGCCCCCGCCGTATCGCGCGGGGTCGATGTCGCCACCTCCCACCATGAGCAGGCCGTCGAACGGCTCGAGGATCTCCTCGGGTGTCCCCTCCTCGCCCGGTGCGAGGATCGCGGTTCGCGCACCCGCGCGTCGGAGGGCATCGAGATACAGAGCCGGAACCCCGTATCCGCCCTCGGGCCATCGGGCGACGCGATCGCCCGCCAGGTGGTAGGCGACGACGGCGATCAGCGGTCGGTACCGATCTTCGGTCACGGCATCTCGAGTGTAGCGATGGCTTACGTGCCGGCAGCCAGGTTCGTGAAGCGCTCGAACACCTCGCGTCCTCGGCTCTCGTGCGCGGCCATGAACCGGTCCGCCTCCTGGCGAACCTGCTCCGAGCTCTTGCCCCACTCCGATCGGAGATCGCCGACCTTCGTGAACTCCTGGAGCCAGTACTCGAGCTCGGATCGGTTCACCTCGCAATGGAACTGCGTGCCCCACGCGAGATCCCCCACGCGGAACGCCTGGTTGGGTACCCGATCGCCCGTGGCGAGCAGCGTTGCCCCCTCGGGGAGATCGAAGGCGTCCCCGTGCCATTGGAACGCGAGGTCGCCGTCAGCGAGGTGCGAGAAGAGGAGATCGTGGGCTGCGTCGTCGGTGAGATGGATCGGTTCGAAGCCGATCTCGCGGATCGGTCCCTCGCCGACCCTCGCGTCGAGCGCCCAGGCGAGGAGCTGCCCGCCGAAGCAGACGCCGAGGAACGGGATCCGGCGTTCGACGGCCTCGCGGATCAGGTCGGCGGTCTCCTTGATGAACGGCTGTTCGTCGGCATGCTCGACGTTGAACGTGGAGCCGAAGACCACCACCCCGCCGATGTCGTCGAGCGACGGTCGCGGGTCGTCGCCGTCGAGCGCGTTCCACACACGGACCGTCGCGCCGGCGGACTCCACGGCCCCGGGCGCGACCCCGAACGTCTCCGACGCGTCGCATCGCACGAACAGGATGACCGTCATCGAGCGGAGTCTAGCCGGGCCCTTTCTCGGGTCGCGCACGTGGGCGCCCTCTGGCACACTGCGCAGGCGCGAGGAGCCGAACGAGACCGAAGGGGGCCGAAGCGATGACGGGCAAGGCGATGCGACTCAAGCGCGTGATCGACCCGGCGGGTGTGTCCGTGATCTGCGCACTCGACCACGGCATGACGTCCCCCACGTTCCTGGAGCCGCTCGCGGACATCACGGCCCGGGCATCCGAGACGGTGGCCGGTGGGGCCAACGTCATCATGATGAGCAAGGGGATGATCGCGATCGCCGAGCCCGCGTTCTCCCCGACGACCTCCCTGGCCCTGCTCCTCTCGGCCTCCGCGAGCCCCGGAGGTGACCGCCCCGAGATCGTGCAGATCGCGGAGGTCGAGGAAGCGTTGATCCTCGGGGCCGATGCCGTGGTCCTGTTCACGGCGCTCGGTGGCGACACGGAGGCCTCGATGATCGAGATCCTGGCGGGGGTGGGGCGTGAGTGTGCGGCGCTCGGCATGCCGTTCATCGCCGAGGCGGAGTTCCCCACGACCTACGCGAGCGTCGAGGAGCTGAAGGACCTCTACGGGTTCGAGTACCTGCGGCGGAACGTTCGTCTGTGCGCGGAGCTGGGTGCCGACATCGTGAAGACGAACTGGCCGGGCGATGCGGACGGGTTCGCGAAGCTCGTCGAAGCAACGAACGGGATCCCGGTGGTGCTCGCCGGTGGCTCCCGCCTGGAGGACTCGGAGCTGCTCACACGGATGGAGCAGGCGGTCGCCGCCGGCGCGATCGGCTGCTCGGTGGGCCGGAACATCTTCATGCATCGGTCACCCGAGGCCATCACGCGGGCGTTGTCGCGTGTGATCCGCGAGAAGTGGAACGCGGACAAGGCACTCACGGCGCTGCAGGAGGAGCTGAGCAGCTGATGCGCGCGGCGTTCATGACCGCGGTCAACGAGGTCGAGGTCCGCGAGGACGCCGAGGAGCCGTCGCTCGACCCCCGCGGCGCAGTGCTCCGCGTGGAGGCGTGCGGGATCTGCGGCACGGACGCGCGCACGTTCTTCAACGGCGACCCGAAGGCGCCTGTACCGTGGCAGCTCGGGCACGAGCCGGTGGGTGTGCTCGAGGAGGTCGGGCCCGACGCGGACCTCCCGCCCGGCGTGTCGGCCGGCCATCGCGTCTTCCTGGGATCGATCCTGACGTGCGGCGAGTGCCGTTGGTGCCTCGAGGGCTTCCAGAACTTGTGCGAGGACCACCTGCTCTACGGCTACGACCCGTTCCCCGGTGCGTACGCGGAGCGGGCGGGCGTGCCGCCGATCGCGATGAAGAACCTGATCCCGCTCCCGCCGGAGTTGCCGAGCGACCTCGCCACGGTGGCCGACCCGTTCGCGTGCGCGTTGAACGGGATCGAGCAGCTCGACGTCCGGCTCGGCGACACGGTCGTGATCCTCGGAACAGGGCCGATCGGCTGCTGGCAGGCGGTGATGGCCCGTGACCGCGGCGCGTCGAAGGTCTACCTCACCGACGTCTCCCCGGATCGCTTGGAGATCGCGCTCGACGCGATCGGGCACACCGTGGACGACGCCTGGGTCTCGGGTGAAGACAACGGCGTGCAGGACGTGCTGTCGCGGACGGACGGGGTGGGCGCAGACCGCGTCAGCGTGGCGGCGCCGGCGAAGCCCGCGCAGCAGGCCGCCCTGGAGATGGCGTCCAAGCGCGCGGTCGTCGTGTACTTCGCGGGCCTGCCCAAGCACGACCCGGTGAGTCCCCTCGACATGAACGAGCTCCACTACAAGGAGCTGTCCGTTCGCGGCGCGTACGGCGCCACCCACCGCCAGTACCGGATCACGATGGACTACCTCGACCGCAGGCAGGACGAGCTCGCGAAGGTCGTCACCCATCGGTGGCCGCTCGAGAAGATCGCCGAGGCGTTCGAGACGATCCGCGCCGGCACCGGCCTGAAGATGGTGGTCATGCCGTGAGCGGCCCGTTCGTGATCGGCTGCGACGTCGGCAGCCAGGGCACGAACGCCGCGCTCTACGGCGCCGACGGCGAGCTGGTCTCCTCGGCCTACGAGGCCTACGACCTCTCCTTCCCCCACCCGGGCTGGGCCGAGCAGGACCCGGACCTGTGGACGGCGGCGATCGAACGCGCCTGCCGTCGTCTCGTCTCCGACTGCCCCGGCGGCGCGGCGGCGATCCGCGGGCTCTCCTTCGGCTCGCAGCTCGACGGCATGGTGGTCTGTGACGCGTCGGGGCGACGTCTGCGCCCCGCGCTGATCTGGATGGACCGCAGGGCCGAGGCGCAGGCGGCGGCCCTCGCCGAACGGATCTCGCCCCAGGACTTCTACCGGGCCGTGGGCGCGAACCTCGATTCGTCCCACGCCGTCTTCAAGGCGCTCTGGGTCCGCGACGAGGAGCCGGATCTGTGGCGCGAGGCCGCGCACCTGATGTCGCCGGGTACCTATGTGCTCCGACACGCGACCGGCGTGATCGCGATCGACCCCTCGAACGCGTCGTCGATGGCACTCCTCGATCCGCGGACGAAGACGTGGTCGCCCGAGGTCCTCGCGGTGACGGGGATCGACCAGGCCATGCTCCCGGAGTTGGGGGACGCCACGAAGGCAGTTGGGACCGTGACGTCCGCGTTCGCGGAGGCGAGCGGACTCGCGCCCGAGACGGTCGTCGCGATCGGGTGCGGCGACGAGATGGCTGCGACGCTCGGCGCCGGCGTCTTCGAGCCCGGCGAGGTCTGCGACGTCGTCGGCACCGCGGAGCCGGTGTGCGCCGCGAGCGCCGAGCCGCGCGAGGATCCGACGATGTTGGTGGAGTGCCATCCGCACGCGGACCCCGACGCGTGGCTCCTCGAGAACCCGGGGTTCGTCTCCGGCGGCAACCTCCGCTGGTGGCGTGACCAGTTCGCCCCCGAGGAGCGCCAACACGAGGCACAGGGGCTCGGGGACGCCTACGACGAGCTGAGCGAGGAGGCCTCCCAGATCCTTCCGGGCAGCGAGGGGGTCGTGTTCCTCCCGGCGATGCAGGGCGCGATGGCACCCGAATGGAACGGCGCGGCGCGCGGCGTCTTCTACGGGCTGACGCTCGCCCACACCCGCGACCACATGACCCGGGCGATCCTCGAGGGGAGCGCGTTCGGCCTCCGCGACATCCTCGAGGCGATGAAGTCAGCGGGTCTCGGCGTCCGGCGTCTCACGATCGTGGGGGGCGGCGCCAAGGGTCCGCTCTGGCGGCAGATCAAGGCCGATGTGACGGGACTCCCGGTCCGGGTCCCGGAGAGCGTGGAGACCACCGCCACGGGCGCCGCGATCCTCGCCGCCGTCGGCTCCGGCCTGCACGCCACCGTGGCGGACGCGGTGAAGTCGTTCGTGTCCTTCCGACCGGAGGAGCACGAGCCCGATCCGGGAGCGCGCGATGCGTACGACGAGGCCTACCAGCGCTACCGAGAGGTGTACTTCGCGCTGAAGCCGGTGTTCGGACCCTGACGAGACCGCTACAGCAGGTCCAAGTCGCCGGGCGAGTGGCCGAGCTCGGTCAGGTGACGTGCGAGCTCGCTGCGGTGTTGCGTCCCGTGATTCACGATGTGGGCGACGATCATGCTGAGGGTGGCCGCCGTCGTGGCGCCGGCGCTCGTCCACGGATAGGGACGGTCGATGTCCTCGCTGGTGAGTCCCTCGACATGGGCCGCGAGACGTCCGGTCTCTTCGGTCCAGAACGACCTGATGCTCGGGAGATCCGGGAGTGGGGGTACCTCCCACTCGTAGGGATCGTCGACGTCGTTCCCCAGCAAGAACTCCCGCCAACTGTTGTCCACGATCACCAGGTGACGAAGGGTCTCCGCGATGCTTCCGTGATCGAGGGCAGCGCGTTGCTCGAAGTCCACGGCGGGGAGCGACGCGATCGTGTCCATGATCTGCGCGTTCGACCGCGCGTGGTAGCGGATCAGGTCAGAGAGATGCGAACGCATCGCGCGGCGAGTGTAGCCACGCGTCCGATCGGGAGAGGAGTGTGATCAGTCCTCGAGCTCGCGCTCGATGTCCTCGCGGAGGTTCGACAGGCGGTCGATCACGGTCCGGATCGCGTCACGGATGGGCTCGGGGGCGCTGTCCACGAGGCCCTCGAGCTCTTCACGAGCATCGTTCATCCGACGCTCCGCATCCTCGAGCGCTTGGCGGGTCTCGGCGCTGGGGTTCTCTTTGTACGCCTCCAAGGCGGCGTCCGCCTCGTCGACGGTGTCACGGACCCGGGCGACGGCATCGCGGACCGGCCCCTCGTCCTCGATCGCGTCGACGAGATCGTCGATCGCGCGGGTGGCATCCCGGAACTCGTCCGTGAGGCCGCTCTCGGAGAAGCACGCCGACAGCAGCAGGCACAGTGCGATCACGCTGACTCTCTTCATGCACGACCCGTACCCGCGGACGGGCGGTGGCAAGCGTCAGCCGCGCTCGAAGTACCGGATCAGCTCCCAGTCGGTGACCGTTTGGTTGTCGAAGATGATCTGCTCCTGGCGGGCCATGTTCACGAGGTGGCCGAACGCGAAGTCGCCGAACGCTTCCCGCATCACCTCCGAGGGCTCCATCTCAGCGATCGCCTCGTGCAGCGAGGACGGCACCCGTTCGGCGTCCTTCGACTCGTACGCGTTCCCCTCGAAGAGCGGAGGGCACTCGATCTGGTTCTGGATCCCGTGGAGGCCGGCCGCGATGGTTGCCGCGTACCCGAGGTACGGATTGACGTCCCCGCCCGGCAGCCGCGACTCGACGCGGTTCCCCTGGTGCTCGCCGACCACCCGGAACCCGCACGTTCGGTTGTCGTGGCTCCACAGGATCGCGGTCGGCGCCCACGATCCGAGCTGGTACCGCTTGTAGGAGTTCACGAACGGCGCATACATCCACGCCATCTCACGGGCGGTCGACATCAGCCCACCCAACATGTGCTTGAACGTCGGGCTCATGTGGTTCGTGTCGTCGTCGTCCCACATCAGCGATGAGGAGCCGTCCTCGTTCCACACGCTCGAGTGCATGTGGCACGAGGAGCCTGCTTCGTCCATCGTCCACTTCGCCATGAACGTGATCGCGGCGCCGTTCATGGCGGCGATCTCCTTCGTGCCGTGCTTGTACAGCGCGTGGTAGTCGGCGGTCGTCAGGGCGTCCGCGTACGTGATGTTGATCTCGTGTTGGCCACGACCGAACTCGCCCTTCGAGAACTCGATCGGGATCCCGGCGCCCAACATCCCGTTGCGGATCTGGCGGATCAGCCACTCGTCCTTGGTGGTCGCGAGCATGTGGTAGTCCATGATGTACGGGGACGACGGCTGGATGCCCTGGTAGCGCTTGGCCGCTGCCTCCTCGTAGGAGTCCTTGAAGAGATAGAACTCCAGCTCCGATCCGGTCTTGAAGGTGTAGCCGGCCGCTTGCGCGCGCTCGACCTGCCGGCGGAGGATCGTACGGGGCGCGACCTCGACCAGCTCGCTCGTGTGCTCGTCCGCGACGTCGCAGATCACCATGGCCGTCTTCTCGAGCCACGGGACGAGCCGCAGCGTCGACATGTCCGGGATCATCTTGAAGTCGCCGTAGCCGGTCTCCCAGCTCGCGTACTCGAAGCCGGGCAGCGGCTCCATCTCCATGTCGATCGCGATCAGATACAGGCACGCGTGGAGCCCTTCCTCGCCCATCACGTCCTCGAGGAAGAAGTGCGGAAGGATGCGCTTGCCGACGAACCGTCCCTGGAAGTCCGTGAACATGCACAGGACGGTGTCGATCTCGCCGGCGTCGGCGAGCTCTTCCAGCTGCTTCGCGTCGATCATGCCCTGTGGTTGCACGTGACCTCCCCGGAGATGAGGAGGGGCGACGGGCGTGGTGCCCGCCGCCCCTCGTGAACGGAGTTCCTCTCTGCTACCCGGAAGCGGGTGGTGGTGTGGGTGGCGGCGGTGTCCCCGGCCCACCCGCGCGCAGGATCGCCTCCTGCTCGGCCCCGCTCGTGCCGAACGTCTCCCCTGGCACGCCCTTCTCTCCCAACGTGAGTGCGAACTCCTCCTCCGGGGAGAGCACGAGCCGGTTCCGTCCGGCGATCGCGAAGTACACGAGCCCGAGCACGAACCAGATCAAGGTCCCGATCACGCCCCAGCGATAGTCGCGGATCAAGAAGAGCGAGATCAGCGCGATCACCGCGATCACACCGGCGATCGCGGCGCCGCCCTCACCGAGGGGGCTTCGATACGGCCGCTGGATGTTCGGCAGCTTCCGTCGCAGCACGATGAACGACAGGCACTGCATCGCGTACGAGATCACCGCGCCGAAGACGGCCATCGTTAGCAGCGCTGCGCCCAACCCCGTCGTCGCACCGGCGTCGTCGTAGCCGAACTTATAGATGACGTACGCGAGGATGTAGCCGATCACCGCACCGACGATGAGTGCCACGTGCGGCGTCCTCCGCTGCCCGTGTGTCACGGACAACCACTGCGGGAAGTAGCCAGCTCGCGAGAGCGAGAAGATGTTCCGGCCGTAGGCGAAGATGATGGTGAAGAAGCTGGCGACCAAGCCGACGACCGCGATCAGCGCCAGCAGGGCGGCGATGTCCGCGTTCGGGAAGATCGCCGTGAACCCGAGGAACAGGGGCTCGAGCGTCGCGCCCGTCTCGTTCGCACCGGACACGCCGGGGTTCAGAACGAGTACGAGGACGCCTGTGACGACCAGCGTGGTCATGCCCCAGATCGTCGCCCGCGGGATATCCCGCTTCGGGTCCATCGACTCCTCGGCGGCGAGAGGAAGCTCCTCGATCGCGAGGTAGAACCAGATCGCGAACGGTAAGGCTTTGAAGATCCCTCCGATCCCGAACGGAAGGAACGGTCCACCGCCGTTGGGCAAGGAGTCGCCTCCGCCATCCGGGATGTTGAACAGCAGGCTGGCGTCGAACTTCGTGATAGCGGCCACGAAGAAGAACCCGAGGATCAGCAAGGCCATGATGTTGATGACGATCGTGAAACGCATCGTCGCCTCGATCCCGGCGATGTTCAGTCCGACGAACAAGAGGTAGAAGATCGCCCACCAGAACGGGGGCGTGTTCCAGAACGGCGTGCTCGTGAGATCGAACAGTTCCGTCATGATCACGCTCATGTAGGCGCCGATCGAGACCACCACGACGGCAGGGGTGATCACATACTCCATGTTCTCCGCGAGACCCGTGACGAATCCGCCCCACGGGCCCATCGCGGAACGTGCGAAGGAGTACGCCCCTCCCGTGTGGGGCAGCGCCGGGGACATCTCGGCGATCGAATAGCAGAGGCCGTAGTACATCACCGTGATGAAGACCGTTGCGACCAGAAGGCCCCCGAAGCCCCCGACGCCGAGACCGAAGTTCCACCCGAAGAAGTCGCCCGAGATGACGGCTGCGACGCCAAGCGACCAGAGTGCGAACACGCCGGCGTGTCGTCTCAGTCCTCGCTGGTCGAAGTAGTCCTGGCTGACCTCTCGGTACTCAACCGAACCGAGCTTGCGGCGCTCAGACACGGCTCATGCCCCCCTCCCCGCCCGCGGATGCGGGTCACCCGCGTATTCAGCCCCGTCGGGAACCGTCTGTCAATCTGAGGTGTTGCGGCGGAGCGAGCCTCGTCCGAGTCGGATCACGGACGCGATCCCGAGCGCACCGAAGAACCAGATCGACGTCGCGATCGTGAGCCCGACGCTCTCCGCGACGATCGCGAAGACGGTGCCGAGGAGCACGCTCACACCGGCGAGCGGGATCGAGAGGCTGGATGCGAGGACGGAGCGCGCGAGGGCGATCGACAGGAGCACACCGAGCACAGGGATGAGGCTGAAGTCGCCACCGCCGCCGCTCCACGTATGGCCAGTGGCGAGGAGGTCTCGAAGCACGTCTCAGTCCTCGGGCGTCACGTACGCGGCGGTGATCCCCCCGTCGACCACCAGCGACGTGCCGGTCATGTAGCTCGAGTCGTCGCTCGCGAGGAACAAGGCCGCGTTCGCGAGCTCCTCCGCCCGCCCCAGGCGGCCCATCGGGATGTGGACGAAACGACGCTGCCGCCGCTCCGGGTCCGAGAGGAGCTCGGCCAGCAGTGGGGTATCGATCGGGCCCGGGCACAAGGCGTTGCAACGCACGCCCTTCCTCGCGTACTCGACCGCGATCTCTCGCGTCATCGCGAGCACCGCTCCTTTCGAGGCCGTGTACGCGGTCTGGGACGTCGCCGCTCCCATCCAGGCGACGAAGGATGCGACGTTGATGATCGAACCACCCCCGGAGTCGATCATCGCCGGGATGCCGTACTTGCAGCCGTGCGCGACCCCTTTCACGTTGACCGCGAGGGTCGTGTCCCAGATGGACTCGTCGGTCGAATGGACCGAGCCGTCGTCGCCGAGCATCACGCCGGCGTTGTTGTAGAGGACCGTGAGACCTCCGTAGGACTCGACCGCCCGTGTCACCATAGCCTCCGCGTCCGCCTCGCGGGACACGTCCGCATGGACGTAGATCGCTTCGCCTCCGTCCGTGCGGATCGTCTCGGCGACCTGTTCACCGGCGTCGTCCGCCACGTCGGTCAGGACGACCTTGGCGCCCTCGGACGCGAAGAGCTGGGCCGCGATCAGACCCATCCCGCTCGCGCCTCCCGTGATCAGCGCCACCTTGCTGTCCAGGCGTCCCATCGATCCTCCCTGTCCTTCTGGCCTGTCCCTCTGGCCTCTGCTGCGGCCGAGGATATCGCCGGTCCGAGTCCCAGAGGAGGGGCTCGGGGGCTTCAGTAGACTCGGGCCCATGCCCGAACTGCCAGAAGAATTGAAGGCTCGTCCCGAACGCAAACCCGGCCAGGAGCCGACGTCGTCGCTCACGCTCGAGGCCTACAAGCGGCTCAGGACCGAGTTGGACGAGCTGTTGACGAACGGGCGTGACCGGATGGCGGAGCGTCTCAAGGTCGCGCGCGAGCACGGCGACATCAAAGAGAACGCCGAGTACGACGCCGCGAAGGACGCGCAGGGATTGATGGAATCGCAGATCCGCCGGCTCCAGGAGGCGCTCCGCGATCCGGAGATCATCGAGGCGCCGGTGGCGGCTGACGCGATCCTGCCGCACATGCTCGTCACCGTGCGCTCGCTCGACGACGGGGACGACGAGGAGACCTACCTCCTGGCGGAGCACGGCGAGGAGAAGGCACCGGGTGCGCGAACGGTCACGACATCGTCCCCCTTGGGGACGGCCCTGATGGGCGCGTCGAAGGACCAGGAGGTGCTCGTGCAGGCGCCCGGTGGGAGCTTCCGGTACGTGGTCGTCGGATTCGAGCCGTTCGTCGGTTGATGAGCGCGAGCTGATGGGCCGGCGCGCGGCCGCGGGGCATCGCTCGAGACCCCACGTCGCGCGCGAGGCGCCGAAGGTTCGCGACCTCCCGAAGCCTCGGAAGAACGAATCGGCGGCCGGCGGCGCGATCCAATGGGCGTTCCAGTGGCCGTACCGGGCGATCCTCGCGTTCCTCATCTGGGCACGGGTGCGCCCTTGGCACCTGACGGTCGCGGCGCTCGTCCTCAACGTGGTGACGGGGGTGCTGATCATCACGGGGGACTGGTTCCTCGCCGGCTGGGCCCTGCTCGCGGCCGGTATGTGCGACGTCTTCGATGGATCGGTCGCGAGGCACTACGGGCAGCAGAAGCGATCGGGAGCGTTCATGGACTCGGTCCTGGACCGGGTCGCCGACGCGATCCTGTTCGCCTGCCTCTTCTGGGCGCTCGCGGAAGATGAGCGGCGCCTCGACGCCGCGCTCGCGCTCTTCACCCTGGTGGTGAGCCTGTCCGTCAGCCACATCAGAGCCGAGGCCGAAGCTGTCGGCGTGCAGCTGACCGAGGGTTTCTTCCAGCGGCTGGAGCGGTTCATCGCGCTGATCATCGGGCTCGTCATCCCCGGCGCGATGACCCCGATCCTCTTGGTCCTCGCGGCGCTCGGGGCGGTCACGGCGCTGCAGCGCGGCTGGTCCGCGCTCGTGCGAGCCTAGGCCGATGGAGTTCGTGCGCGTCGCTTCGCTCGCAGAGATCCCCGAGGGCGAGATGCGGGCCTTCGATCTCTCCTCCGGACGGGTGGCCGTCGCGCACGTGGAAGCGAGACTGTTCGCGTTCGCCGACGAGTGCACCCATGCCGGGTGTGCCCTCTCGGAGGGAGACTTCGATGATCGGGCCGCCACCGTCGAGTGCCCGTGTCACGGGAGCGTCTTCGACGTCGAGACGGGTGAGCCCATCGACGGCCCCGCCCAGGATCCGGTGGCGATCCACCAGGCCAGGCTCGTGGACGGATGGGTGGAGCTCGCCGATCGACCGGTCCGCGAGGGCGGCTGATCCGGGACTGGTTCCCGAGTCGCGCTCCGGGGTAGGCTCGCTCCTCGTCCGGCTTGCTGGCTTCTGGCGAACGAGGAGGCTTCCCCGATGAGCGACGCGCCGATCCGGTTCGATCTCCCGCACGATCAGCTTCCGACCGCGTGGCTGAACATCATGCCCTCCATCGCGCAGTCGGGGATCCAGCCTCTTCCGCCGCTGCATCCCGGAACGCACGAGCCCGTCACGCCGGATCTCCTGGCTCCACTGTTCCCCGAAGCGTTGATCATGCAAGAGGTGTCCACCGATCCGTGGATCGACATCCCGGGGGAGATCCTCGACGTCTACCGGCTCTGGCGGCCGTCCCCGCTGCAGCGAGCCGTCCGCCTCGAGAAGGCGCTCCAGACCACCGCGCGGATCTACTACAAGTACGAGGGGGTCTCCCCGGCCGGGAGCCACAAGCCGAACACCGCGATCGCGCAGGCCTTCTACAACAAGGAGGCGGGGACGAAGCGCCTGGCCACCGAGACGGGCGCCGGGCAGTGGGGCTCCGCGCTCGCGATGGCGTCGAAGTTCTTCGGTCTCGACTGTCAGGTGTTCATGGTGAAGGCGTCGTACGAGCAGAAGCCGTACCGCCGCATCTTCATGGAGACGTTCGGCGCGGAGGTCGTTCCGTCGCCGTCGCCGACCACGCAGGCCGGGAAGGCGATCCTCGAGGCGGACCCCGCTTCGACGGGCTCCCTCGGCATCGCGATCAGCGAGGCCGTCGAGGTCGCCGCCACCTCCGGCGGGGCGATCAAGTACTCCCTCGGCTCGGTGCTGAACCACGTCCTGTTGCACCAGACAGTGATCGGTCTCGAGGCGAAGGCGCAGATGGAGCTGGCGGGCGATCGGGCCGACGTGGTGATCGGATGCGTGGGCGGCGGGTCGAACTACGCCGGCCTGGCGTACCCGTTCATGGTCGATCGGCTGTCGGGTGCGTCGCCCGAGATGCGGTTCCTCGCCACGGAGCCGGCGGCGTGCCCCACCCTGACGAAGGGTCGGTTCGCCTACGACTTCGGTGACACGGGCGAGATGACGCCGTTGGTGCCGATGTACACCCTCGGTCACACGTTCGTGCCGGCCCCGGTGCACGCAGGGGGACTGCGCTACCACGGCGACGCACCGTCGCTCTCGCTCCTCGTCAAGCACGGCCACATGGAGGCCGTGGCCTTCTCCCAGAACGCCGTCTTCGACGCGGCCGTGCAGTTCGCCCACACCGAAGGGATCGTGCCTGCTCCCGAGTCGGCGCACGCGGTGAGGGGGGCGATCGATGAGGCGATCGCGGCGCGCGATGCCGGAGAGGAGCGCGTGATCCTCTTCGGGCTGTCCGGTCACGGTGCGTTCGACATGCAGGCCTACGACGACTACTTGAACGGTCGCCTCCCCGAGGTGGAGTACCGGCAGGAGGACGTCACGGCGTCGCTGGCGAACGTGCCCGACGTGCCGATCCCGGGGGAGCCCGCCGACTCCTAGATCTCCGTCTCGAACGTCCGCGGCGAGAGGCCGAACTCCTCCGCGGCGAGCTTCGCGATCTCTCGCGCGACGAGCGTGTAGCCGACCGCGTTGAAGTGGAGCCCGTCGCCCTCCCGGATCAAGATCACGCGGTTGCCTTCGCGGAAGTACGCGGTGTATCCGCCTCTGGGGTCGCGGAAGCGATCCCACGAGTCGAAGTAGGCGACGTTGCTGGAGATGCTCGCGGCGAACTCGAAGATGTCGTTCTGACGTCCCGCATGCACGCGCAGCCGGAAGTCGGCGGAGATCGGCAGGCCGGCCCACACCACCTTCGCGCCTCGCGACGTGGCGATCCGCATCATCCTCAACACCCGATCCCGATACACGGGCGGCCATGTCGCGGTACCGATCAACGCCTCACGGTTGCCACGCACGTCCTGCAACGCCTGATGGTCGTTCTCCCCGAGCATCACGATCACGAGGTCCGGGTCGAACCGGTCGACGATGCGACGCATCGTGTACGGCCAGTTGAAGTAGTCGGGGCGTGCCAGGCCCGTCGAGATCCTGCCCTGCCCCGAGACGGTCACCAGTCGCGGCCGGAACACCCGCTCGGCGAAGTAGCCGAGACCGGCGGCGAGGGAATCGCCGACGATCGCCACGCGGAGCTTCCGTTCCGGCGTCGGCACGCGGATCGGTTCGTTCTCCCCGCCACCGTCTCCCTCCCCGTCCTCGGGGTCCTCCGGTGGCGCGACGGGGATGTCCTCGGGCGGGGGGACGAACGCGCCCCCCGTCCTGCCCACGTCGTGACCGACGGCACGCTCGACCGTATCCGCGAGCTGGTCGAGACCGATCCAATCGCTCACCGCGGCGAGCGGCCTGAGGATCGCAAGCGACAGCGTGCGCCGGGTCCCGATCGGCGATGCCTCCGCCGCCCGTTTCATGGCCGGCGCGTACAGGAGCGTCCACGTGAGGAGGGAGACGAGGAGGACCACGAGGACCCGGCCGGCGGGCATCAAGCGTCGCCCGTACAGGACCTTGGCGGCGAGCTCCGGAGCCGCGGCCGCCGACGCGACCTCGTCTCGTCCCCACGACTCGCTCATGTGCCCGCCCTCATCAGAACTGGAAGTAGATGAAGGGTGCCACGCCAGGTGGCCCGAGGATCACGATCACCAGCAGAACGACCGCCAGAACGATCCCGAGCGGCGCGGGCTTCAGCCGGGACAGTCCCGCCTGGAGCCACAATCCGAGTCCTCGAGGCCAGAACTGCAGCGCGAGCATCCCCAGGATCGTCAGGACGACCAGCGGATTCACGAACTCGGTCGGGGTGAACCAGCCCGTGACGAGCCGACCGAGCAGCCCGAACGCCGTCTCGAGCGAGTCGGCGCGGAAGAAGACCCATCCCACGCAGACGAGCGCGAACGTCGCGGCGCTCCGGCGGAGGTGCTCCGGCCAGCGATCTTCTTCCTCCTCCGTCTTCTCGCCGGCGATGCGTCGTCGGCGCCACTGGTTCGCGGCGAGCAGGCCTCCATGGAACGCTCCCCAGAAGACGAACGTCCACGCGGCTCCGTGCCACAGACCACCCAGGACCATCGTGACGAAGACGTTGATCAGGGTCCGCTGTTCGCCCCGCCGGTTCCCGCCGAGTGGGATGTACAGGTAGTCGCGCAACCACCGGGAGAGCGTCATGTGCCAGCGACGCCAGAACTCCTGGATCGAGCGAGCCGTGTACGGCCGGTCAAAGTTCCTCGGGAATCGGAACCCGAGCAGCTTCGCGATCCCGATCGCGATGTCGGTGTAGCCGCTGAAGTCCGCGTAGATCACGATCGCGTAGCCGACGATCCCGAAGAGCGCGTCGGGAGCGCTCCTCGTGAACGGGTCGCCGAAGACCGGGTCCACGATCTCGGCGGCGAGATAGCTGGAGACGACGACCTTCTTGAAGAGGCCGCCGAGGATCAGCCAGGCCGCCCCCGCCACGTCGACGTGGCGCTCGTCCCGACGCTCCTGCAGCTGGGGGATCAGCTCGCCTGGCCGCACGATCGGTCCGGCGACGAGGTGGGGGAAGAACGACAGGTAGAGGAACGTGTCCGTCCACCCCGCCACCTCGACGTCACCGCGATAAACGTCCACCACGTAGGCGATCGCCATGAACGTGAAGAACGAGATCCCCACGGGAAGGACCACCTGGATCAAGGGGATCGAGGACTCCATGCCGAGGGCGGCGAGTGTGTTCGTGACGTTCACCGCGAAGAACCCGTAGTACTTGAAGAAGGCGAGCGGTACCAAGAGGAGCGCGACGGCGACGCCGTTCACCACCAGTCGCGAACGGGTGGAGCGCGACCGGTCGACCGCGATCGCGCCCAGCTGCGCGAGGACGCTGATGGCTATCAAGAGCAGGACGAACCGCGGATCCCACCACGCGTAGAAGACGTAGCTCGCCGCGATCATGAACAGCTTCCACGGTTGCGCGAGGTGGTTCAGTAGCCAGTGGCCGAGGAAGACCAACACGAAGAAGATCGCGAAGTCCACCGTGGGGAAGAGCATCGGGGACGGATGCTAGCCCAGGTCGGAGCCCGACCTCTCCTTCTGGAGTCCGTGCGCGTCCCCCGGGCTTCGATCGGCGGCCAGCGCACCGATGTACACGCCGGCGAGGACGAGTGGCGCTCCGAGGAGGAGCGACGACGTCACGTCTTCCCCCAGCAACAGGGCGCCGCCGATCACCGCCACGATCGGGAACAGGACGAACTGGTAGCTCGCACCCGTGGCCGTCCACCGTCCGATCACATAGACGATCAGCATGAAGAGGAACGGCGAGGCGACGATCAGATAGCCGAGGGCCGCCCACACGCTCGGGCTCCTGGGTGTGTCCCAGGACTCGCGAGCGAAGAGGGAGAGCAGGAGGAGCAGCACCGCGCCCACGGTCATCCCGATCGCGTTCGTCACGACGGGGTGGGCCGACGTCAGCAGCTTGAGGACGATGCCCGACTCCGCGGCCGCCGCCGCGGCGACGACGACCGCCAGCACCGAGAGCACGGACACGTCGCCCGAGAGCGCATCGGTCGACATCAGCGCGATACCCGCCAGCGCGACCACCGCGCCGACGATCGCGCGGAGCCGCAGTCGCTCCAGCCGATGGGCCGCGGCGAGCAGGACGGTGAGCAGAGGAACCGACGCCATCACGGTTCCACCCAGGCCGGCCGGGACCTCCTGGGAACCCCAGTAGAAGAAGGCGTACGCGATCAGGAAGCTGAGAACGCCGTAGACGAGCGCGCCGGCGAGCGCCTTCCCCCGGGGGAGCGGGTGGCGCGTCCGGGAGGCGAGCACCCAGAGGATCACGGACGCTCCCAGGAAACGGATGCCGGCGCCCCAGAACGGATCGAGCTCGCGATTGCTGAACCGCACGGCGACGATGTTCGAGCCCGCCAGGAGGACGACACCGGCGAACGCGAGGAGGATCCGCCGGTCGATCACGTCCTTCATCGACGGATGATAGGACCGGATGCCGAGGCGGAGGTAGCCTGTGGCCCCCACCATCCCGGCCAAGAAGACGCAGGAGGATCCATGTCACGCGACATCGACTGGCACGTGTTCGACAAGGCCGCCGATATCACGGCTTCCGCGGTGCGGGGGGCGATGGGCTCCGAAGGGAGCCAGCCCGCCACCTACGTGGGTGAGGTCTTCAGCGAGATCTACGCCGCGCTGCGGAAAGCCACCGACGAGATGCCCTCGAAGGATTCGAAGCCCGGGTTCTGATCCGGTGGATCTCGAACGGTCCCGACGGGCGGTCCTGGATTGGTACCGGCCACGCCGCCACGCGTACGCG
>JBOGVC010000095.1:0-5721 GCA_050695275.1 Actinomycetota bacterium
CGGCGAGGGCGCAGTCGGCTCCCGGTTGCGGGGACTGTTCCACGCGGCGTCGAGGGCCGGGCGGCGGATCCGCCAGGAGACGTCGCTCGGTGCCGCGCCGGACGCGTTCGTGGAGCGGGCCGCCGCGCTCGCGGAGGAGGTGCTCGGCGACCTGTCCGGGCGATCCGTCGTGGTGATCGGCGCGGGCACGATGGCCTCCCTCGGCATCAAGCACCTCCGCAGGCGCGGGGTGGGGCAGATCCGCATCCTGAACCGTTCGCTCCCGCATGCTCGCGCCCTCGCCGAACGGACCGGAGCGGAGCCGGGCGATCTCGATTCGCTCCCCGACGCGCTGCGGGGTGCCGACCTCGTCCTCTCGGCCACGGGAGCGACCGGCGTGGTGGTCCACACGGAGCAGGTCCGCGTGGCTCGCTTGGACCAGGGGTCACCGCTCGTGTTGCTCGACCTGGCCGTGCCACGCGACGTGGAGTCCGGGACCGATGCGCTCCCCGGCGTGACGCTCTTCGACGTGGACGCGCTCCGCGATCGTGGTTCCGCGGAGGAGGACGGCGCTGTGGCACGCGCTCGGGAGATCGTGTCGGAGGAGGCGCGGCGATACGTGGTGCGTCGCCGCGGTGATGAGCTCTCCCCCGTGATCCGCGCGGTCCGCCGCCACGGCGACGCGATCCTGCAGGGCGAGCTGGCACGCCACGCGGCCCGCCTGGCCGATCTTTCCCCAGACGAGCGCGGTGCCGTCGAAGCCCTGGCGCGCGGGATCGTCGCGAAGCTCCTCCACGACCCGATCGTGGCGCTGAAGGAACGATCCGAACCGGGCTCGGAGCGCACGCACGCGGCCCTGCTCGTCGAGCTCCTCGGCCTCGACCCTTCCCTCCTCGACGAGGAGTGACCACCCTCCGGATCGCGACGCGGCGCTCCGCCCTCGCGGTGGCGCAGGCGGACGAGGTGGCCGCGCTGCTGTCCGCGAACGCCTTCCGATCGGAGATCGTCCCGATGTCGACGTCCGGCGACGAGGGCGTCCCGTCGACGGACTCGCCGTCGGGGATGAAGGGCCTCTGGGTCGACCGGATCCTGGAGGCGCTCCGCACGGGCGAGGTGGACGTCGCGGTGCATTCCGCGAAAGACCTCCCCGCCGAGGACCAGGAGGACATCGTGATCGCCGCCGTGCCGAAGCGCGCCGATCCGCTCGACGTCCTCATCGGTCGCGAGGCCACGCTCCCGCCGGGGCTGGTGGTCGGCACCTCCAGCGTCCGGCGTCGCGCCCAGCTGCTCGCCGGTTTCCCCGGCATGGGCGTCACCGAGATCCGCGGGAACGTCGACACGCGGCTCCGGAAGCTCGCGGACGGTGAGGTGGACGGGCTCGTCCTCGCCGCGGCGGGGCTCGCGCGCCTCGGGATCGACCCGCCGCACTCCCGCCGACTCCGAGTGGACGAGATGGTTCCTGCGCCCGGCCAAGGGTGCCTCGCCGTGCAGGTGCGTGCCGAAGACAGGACCACGAGGGCCGTCGTCTCCGTGCTCGATCACCTGCCCTCGCGGCGGGCGCTGGTGGCGGAACGGGCGCTCGTCCAGCTCCTCGGCGGAGGCTGCGACCTCCCGCTGGGGGCGCTCGCCGCCGCGAAGGGAGACCGGATCCGGATGGTGGCCCTCGTCGCCACGACCGACGGCGCGAAGGTGGTGAGGACGGCGGCCGAGAGCACCGATCCGAGCATCGTCGCGTCGACCCTCGCGCAGCGCCTGCGGGCCGACGGCGCCGACCGGATCCTCGCGGAGGTGCAGGGGACGCCGGAGTGAAGCGCACCCTCGCCGGGCGAACGATCCTCGTCACGCGCCCGGCCGAGCAGGCGGAGCAGCTCGTGCGAGCGCTCGAACGCCGCGGGGCGCGCGTCCTGGTGGCACCGACGATCCGGATCGTCCCCGCGCGCTCCGCGGCGCTCACCGCGGCGATGAAGGACCTCACCGCCGGCCGGTTCGACTGGATCACGCTCACGAGCCGGGCGACCGTCGACGTGTTGCGGGACCGACTCGCCTCGCCGGGTCATGTCCGAGCGAAGGTCGCGGTGATCGGCGACGGCACGGCCGCCGCCTTCCGCGGTTGGACCGGGCGCGATCCCGACCTGCAGCCGGAGACGTTCACGACCGCGGCGCTCGCGCGCGCGTTCCCACGCGGCCGAGGCCGCGTCCTCACCGCCCGCGCCGACATCGCACCCGCGGGTCTCGAGGACGCGCTCGCCCGGAAGGGGTGGGATCCGGTCCGGGTCGACGCCTACCGAACGGTCTTCGCCCGGTCGCTCCCGCAGGAGGCGCGCGACGCGCTCCGCCGCGGCGACGTGCACGCGGTGACCTTCACGAGCGCCTCGACCGTTCGGGGATTCGTCGAGGCCCTCGGCGCCGCTCGTGGGACTCCGAAGGTCGTGTGCATCGGTCCGGTCACGTCGTCGGCCGCGCGACGTGCCGGTCTGCGGCCGGCGGCCGTCGCGAAGCCGCACACTGTCGATGGCCTCGTCCAGGCGATCGAACGCGTCTTCGCCTAGACCCAGACCCCTCGGAGCGCGCGCAGAACGTTCCCGCCGACGACCTTCTCGATCTGCGCGTCCGAGTACCCGTGGGCCACGAGCCACCGGATCACGTTCGGGAACTCCGACGGGTTCTCCAACCCCTCCACGTACTCGACGGGGTCGTACTCGGGGACCTCGCCCGTATCGAACGCCGCGGCGTACATGCCGTGCAGCCCCACGTGATCGCCGAAGAACGTGTCCGGGCCGAACCCGACGTGGTCGATCCCCATCACGTCGACGCAGTACTCGAAGTGGTCCATGACGGACTCGAGCGAGTGTCGCGGGTGCTGGGGCGAGACCGTGGAGTGCGGCGACGCCTCGATCCCGATCACCCCACCGGTCGCCGCCACCGCCTTCAGCAGATCGTCCTCCTTCAGCTTCCGCTCGGAGAACAACGCGCGTGCGCCGGAATGCGACAGGAACACAGGCCGTTCGCTCGCCTCGCACGTCTGGCGAGCCGTCTCGTCGCCCGTGTGCGACACATCGATCGCCATGCCCAGGCGGTTCATCCGTCGGACGGCGTCGAGCCCGAAGCGGGTCAGCCCGCCGTCACCGGGATCCTTTACGCCCGCGCCCAGCTGATTCGACTCGCTGTACGCGATCCCGCACATCCGGACGCCGAGGCCGAACAGGACGTCGAGCCGGTCGAGCTCGTTCTCGATCATCGCGGCGCCCTCCATGCACGGCACCATCGCGATGCGACCGGTCCGGTGCGCCTCCAGGATGTCCTCGACCGAGCCGCCGACGACGACCGTCGACTGGTGCGCCACGTCCGCGAGGTGCATCCCCAGGTCGTGGATCACGTCGGTCCACTTCCACCCGCCCTTCGACGTGATCGTTGCGGTCCCGTCGAGGAAGTTCTCGAAGACCGCGTCCAGCCCGGATGCCGCGAGCCCCTCGTACCCGTACCACTCGCGGCCCTCGCGGATGTAGTCGTCGTTCTGCGTCATGTCGGCCGGTGTGATGCCACAGTGGTCGTGGAGCGAGATGCAGACGTGCTCGCGGAGCAGCCGCTCGGCGCGTTCGTGATCCGCGTCGGACAGCGGATACACGAACGGCTCGACGCGGCCTCTCTGCGGTGAGAGGGCGAACTCCTTGTAGTCGACACCCGGCTGCAGGTACGAGAACGACACGTAGCCGTCCCATCGCTTCTTCGGCTCCATCGGCATCCTTTCGCGATCTCCGTCGAGGTACGCTCTGGCTCGTGAGCTTCCCGCATTCCCGCCCGCGTCGCATGCGCCGCACACCGGCGCTCCGCTCACTGATCCGCGAGACCGATGTGCGGGCGGGCGATCTGATCGCTCCGCTCTTCGTGAAAGAGGAGCTGACCGAGCCCGTGCCGATCGGGTCGATGCCGGGCCAGAACCAGCACACGATCGAGTCGCTCCGGAAGGAAGCCGTCGAGATCGCGGAGCGTGGCGTTCGGGCGTTCATCCTGTTCGCGGTCCCGGCCCGGAAGGATCCGGAGGGCTCCGAGGCGTGGAACCCGGAGGGGATCGGTCAACAGGCGATCGCGGCGCTCCGGACGGAGTTCGGTGACGACGCGGTCGTGATCGGCGACCTCTGCCTCGACGAGTACACCGACCACGGACACTGCGGCGTCCTGAACGAAGCCGGCGAGGTCGAGAACGACGCCACCGTCGAGCGCTACCAACGGATCGCGCTCGCGCAGGCCGAGGCAGGGGCCCACCTCGTCGGCCCCAGCGGGATGATGGACGGACAGGTCGCGGCGATCCGTGCTTCGCTGGACGCCGCCGGCCATCAGGACATCGGCATCCTGGCGTACGCCGCGAAGTTCGCGTCGGCGCTCTACGGCCCGTTCCGCGAGGCGGCCGAGGGCGCGCCCCGGTTCGGGGATCGGACCGGCTACCAGGAGGACCCCGCGAACCTGGAAGAGGCGCTCCGCGAGATCCGCACGGACATCGAGGAAGGCGCCGACATCGTGATGGTGAAGCCGGCGCTTCCGTACCTCGACGTGATCCGTCGCGCGAAGGACGAGACCCGGTTCCCGATGGCCGCGTACCACGTGAGCGGCGAGTACGCGATGGTGAAGGCGGCGGCGGCGAACGGCTGGCTCGACGAGCGCCGCGTGGTGTTGGAGCTGCTGACGTCGATCCGGCGTGCCGGCGCCGACCTGATCCTCACGTACCACGCGAAGGACGCGGCGGACTGGCTCCGCGGCTGAGCCGCTCACATGGCGCGCTACGTCGCACTCCTTCGTGGGATCAATGTCGGTGGGAAGAACCTGATCCCGATGCCTGCCTTGAAGGCCGCGTTCGAAGCCGGTGGCTTCACAGACGTGAGCACGTACATCCAGAGCGGGAACGTGCTCTTCTCATCGCCCGCGGCGAGTTCGAAGGAACTCACCCAGCGGATCGAGCGGGTGATCCACTCGACGTTCGCTCACTATGAGGCGAGCGTGGTGCTCCGCAGCAAGGCGCAGATGCGGAAGGTCGTCGCCGACGCGCCAACCGGCTTCGGCTCCCGGCCGAACGAATATCGCTACGACGCGATCTTCCTGAAGGCGCCGCTCACCGCGAAGGGCGCGATCACGCACGTCGAGATGAAGGACGGTGTCGATCGATGCTGGGCGGGTACCGGCGTCCTCTACTTCTCGCGACTCATCAGCAAAGTGACGTCGAGCCGCATCAACCGCATCGTCGGGTTGCCCGTCTACCAGCAGATGACGATCCGGAACTGGAACACCACGACGAAGCTGCGGAAGCTCCTCGACGCGGAGAAGGCCTGACGTTCCGAGCGACTACGTCGGAGACGTGATGGTCGAGGGATCGCAGTTCCCGCCGGAGAGCACGACGCACACCCGCTCGCCGGATGAGACGTCGAACGCGCCCGCTCGCAGGGCCGCGAAGGCCGCCGCCCCGCCGGGCTCGACGATCAACCTGGCGTCCTCCCAGAGCGCTCGTTGCGCGTCGCGGATCTGATCCTCCGTGACGAGGGCCATCCGGTCCACTCGGTCGCGCACGATCGGGAAGACGTGGCCGCCCACCCGTGCGGCGCCGAGCGAATCCGAGCCGAGGCCGCCGACCGGCACCACGACCGGTTCTCCGGCCGCGAGCGCCGCCGTCATGGACGCGCAGCCCTCGGGCTCCACGCCGATCACCCGGACCCGGTCGCCGCACCACGCCGCGATCCCGGCGAGCGGCCCGCC
>JBOGVC010000096.1:0-6827 GCA_050695275.1 Actinomycetota bacterium
GTGAGAGACTAGTCTCAATATTTGGGATGATGCAAGCATGCCACAAGAACCGAAGACACTCAGCGAGAAGGTGTGGGACTCCCACGTCGTGCACCGCGAGGCGGGCCAGCCCGACCTGCTCTACATCGACCTGCACCTCATCCACGAGGTCACCAGCCCGCAGGCCTTCGACGGCATCCGGCTCAACGGCCGCACCGTGCGCCGCCCGGACCTCACCGTCGCCACCGAGGACCACAACGTCCCGACGGCCGACACCGACCAGCCCATCGCCGACCCCATCAGCCGCAAGCAGGTCGAGGTGCTCCGGGCCAACACCGCCGAGTTCGGCATCGTGAACTTCCCGATGCGCGACCCGGGCCAGGGCATCGTCCACGTCATCGGCCCCGAGCAGGGCCGCACCCTCCCGGGCATGACCATCGTCTGCGGCGACTCGCACACGTCCACGCACGGCGCGTTCGGCGCCTTGGCGTTCGGCATCGGCACGAGCGAGGTCGAGCACGTGCTCGCCACGCAGACGATCCCGCAGTCGCCCGCCAAGACGATGGCGATCACCGTCGACGGCGACCTGCCGGCGGGATGCGGCGCCAAGGACGTGATCCTCGGGATCATCCACCGGATCGGCACCGGAGGCGGCGTCGGCCACGTGATCGAGTACCGGGGGTCCGCGATCCGCGCGCTGTCGATGGAAGGCCGCATGACGATCTGCAACATGTCGATCGAGGCCGGCGCGCGCGCGGGGATGGTCGCGCCCGACGACACGACGTTCGCCTACCTCGAGGGCAAGCCGCACGCGCCGTCGGGCGCCGACTGGGAGCGGGCCCTGGACGACTGGCGCTCGCTCCCCACCGACGACGGCGCGATGTTCGACACGGAGGTCACGATCGACGCCTCCGCCCTCCGCCCGCACGTCTCCTGGGGAACGAACCCGGCCCAGTCGGTGACGATCGACGACGCCGTACCCGAGCCCGACTCCTTCGACGACGATCCGAAGCGCGACGCCGCCCGCCGCGCGCTGACGTACATGGCGCTCGAACCGGGGACGAGGATCCGGGACATCCGGCCGGACACCGTCTTCATCGGCTCCTGCACGAACTCACGGATCGAGGACCTCCGCCTCGCCGCCGGGGTCGTGGAGGGGCGCAGCGTCGCCAAGGGACTCCGCGCGCTCGTGGTGCCCGGCTCGGTCGCTGTGAAGCTGCAGGCGGAGCGCGAGGGCCTGGACCGGATCTTCGTCGACGCAGGGTTCGACTGGCGTGGCGCGGGGTGCTCGATGTGCCTGGGCATGAACCCGGACATCCTGCAGCCTGGCGAGCGGAGCGCGTCCACATCGAACCGGAACTTCGAGGGCCGGCAGGGCAAGGGTGGACGGACGCACCTGGTCTCGCCGGCGGTCGCGGCCGCCACCGCGATCGCGGGCCACTTCACGACTCCCGAGGATCTGTAGATGGAGCCGGTCACGCGCATCGAGGGCACGGCCGTCCCGCTCGATCGCTCCGACGTGGACACCGACCAGATCGTGCCGGCGCAGTTCCTGAAGCGGATCGAGCGAACCGGCTTCGGGCCGTTCCTCTTCCACGAGTGGCGGAAGGATCCGTCCTTCGTCCTGAACGATGAGCGCTACGCCGGCGCCTCGATCCTGATCGCGGGGGCCAACTTCGGAGGCGGCTCGAGCCGCGAGCACGCCCCGTGGGCGCTCGAGGACTTCGGGTTCCGCGCCGTGATCGCGCCGAGCTTCGCCGACATCTTCCGGAACAACTGCTGCAAGATCGGGTTGCTCCCGGTCGAGCTGCCGCAGGAGTCGGTGCGGGCGCTGATGGACGCCGTCCTGGACGATCCGACCACCCGGATCGTGGTGGACCTCGAGACCCTCGCGGTCACGGCACCCTCGGTCCAGGAGTCCTTCGCGTTCGACGACTTCCGGCGGTGGTGCCTGCTCGAGGGCTTCGACGACATCGATCTGACGATGCGTCACGCCGACGAGATCTCGGCGTTCGAAGCGGCCCGTCCGTCCTGGCTGCCGACCGCCTGAGTCAGTCGCTCGACCGGATCCGCCGGCGCGCGGCCTCCGCCGTCTCGGTGGTGAGCGCGGCCAACGCTTCGGTGCGATGCGCCACGACGTGCTCGGGGTGGGTGAGCCGCGCGGCCTTCACCGGCAGCGCCGCCAGATCCCGCGCGAACCGGGTGTGCATCTCCTCCAGCGTGGGCGCGGGGGCGAGGCGGCGCCCGGCCGCCATCACCTGTTCCAGCAACGGCTCGTGGTTCGGGCCGGGCGCCGCCTCGTCGCGGAGACCGATCACGTCCTCCGACGGTCCCCGCCACACCTGCTTGCGGCCCGGCGCTGTCGCCTTGGCGGGCGAGAGCTTCAGCACCGGCCGCCCGTCGAACTCCACGAGCTTGTAGACCGCGTCCACGTAGGGGGCGTCGGCGGAGACGCCGAGCTGCGTCCCGATCCCGAACGCGTCGACGGGCGCGCCGGCGCGCACCAGCTCGGCGACCTCGTGCTCGTCGAGGCCGCCGCTCGCGAAGATCCGTGCGGCGTCGAGTCCGGCGCGGTCGAGGATCCGTCGCGACTCGCGCGAGAGCCGGTCCAGGTCACCGGAGTCCAGACGCACGCCCACCTCGCCGGGCGGGTTCATCTCCTGGATCACGTCGATCGCGTGCTTCACCCCCACGATCGTGTCGTAGGTGTCCACCAGGAACGTCGTGCGGTGCGGGTGGTCCTCCGCGAACGCCCGGAACGCGTCGCGTTCGTCATCGAACGCGGTGATGAACGAGTGCGCCATCGTCCCGGTCACCCGGAGCCCCAGCTCGCGCGCCGCCTCGACGTTGGACGTGGCCTCGAACCCCACGATCGCGCTCCCACGCGCAGCCGCGCGGGCGGCCTCCACGCCGTGCGCCCGCCGGAACGCGAAGTCGACGAGCGCCCTGCCCTCGGCGGCGATGATGTACCGGGCGGCCTTCGAGGTGAGCGTGGTGTGGAGGGTCACCTGGTTCAGCAGCACCGCCTCCACCAGCTGTGCCTGCGCGATCGGGGCCGTCACCTCCACGATCGGCTCCTTCGCGTGGACGATGCGTCCCTCCGGGATCGCCCACACGTCCCCCTCGAAGCGCACGGTCCGGAAGTCCTCGATCGCCCGGGCGTCGAAGCCGATCTCTTGCAGGTAGGCGAGCTCTTCGTCCTCGAACCCGAACGACTCGAGGAACCGCAGGCAGTCCTCCAGACCCGCCGAGACCAGGAAGCCGCGCTGCTTCGGCATGTCCCGCACGTAGAGGCTGAACGTGGCGAGCCCGTCCATCCCGCGACGCAGATAGCTCGCCGCCATGTTGAGCTCGTAGAGGTCCGTGCTGAGCCCGCCGGGCATGCGACGTAGGCTACAGGCGATGTCGCACCGCTCCCGCCGCCGGTTCGAGTCGCTCGTGGCGGACGCCCTCGACGAGCTGCCGGGCTGGGTGCAGGAGGCGATGGACAACGTCGCCGTGGTCGTCGAGGACCATCCGCCCGACGACGATCCCGACCTCCTCGGTCTGTACGAGGGCATCGCGCAGACGGAGCGAGAGTTCTACGCCGGAGCCCTGCCCGATCGGATCTCGTTGTTCCGTTCCACGATCGAGGCCGAGGCCGGCGAGGACGACGAGGAGCTCCGCGCCCAGGTCGCCGAGACCGTGGTGCACGAGATCGCGCACCACTTCGGGATCTCGGACGAGCGGCTCGAGGCCCTGGGGTGGGACTGACGCCGGAGCCGGGCGACGAGCGCGCCATGCGGCTCGCCCTCGAGGAAGCGCGGACGTGCCTCCCGCACGGCGACGTGCCGATCGGCGCCGTCGTCACGCGGGGGGACGAGGTCCTCTCCGCGGCGGGGAATCAGCGCGAGCTGGACGGGGACCCGACGGCGCACGCGGAGATCCTCGCCCTCCGCGCGGCGGCGGCGGCGCTCGGCTCCTGGCGTCTCGAGGGGTGCACCCTCATCGTGACCCTCGAGCCCTGTGCGATGTGCGCCGGCGCCGCCGTCCTCGCGCGGCTCGACCGGGTGGTGTTCGGAGCCGCCGATCCGAAGGCGGGGTTCGCCGGATCGCTCGGGAACCTCCTGGAGGATCCGCGGCTGAACCACGCGGTCGCGGTGACGGGAGGCGTGCTCGCCGATGAGTGCGGCGACCTGCTGCGAGCGTTCTTCCGGGAGCGGCGCTAGCGCTCCAGCCGCTCACGGATCGCGTCGTCGATCCTGAGCGCGACGTCGGCCATCTCGCGCCGCATCGCTGCGAACGAGGCCGGGCTCATCACGGCCAGCGTGGTGGGCGCCGTGGTCACGACCGACGCGGTCCGGCGGCCGTGCTCGATCAGGGCGATCTCTCCGAAGAAGTCACCGGGACCCAACGTCGCAAGGCGCTTCTCGTCGTGCAGCACCTCGACCTCGCCATCGACGATCACGAAGAACTCGTGCGGCAGCCGGCCCTCGTCGAGGAGATGCTTGCCCGGCGGCAGATCGACGGTGTCGGCCCAGCGGGCCACCTTCTCGCGCTCCTTGGGGGAGAGACCCGCGAACAGGGGCACACGTTCCAGACTCTTCGCGTCCACGTTCGAGGATCCTCGCACGATCGTCCGTCGGCCGTCACGCCGGGACCAGCCCGGCTCGCCCGCTAGACTCGTGGACGGAGGCGTGCCGGAGTGGACGAACGGGACCGCCTCGAAAGCGGTTAGGGGCCTAATCCGCCCCTCGCGTGTTCGAATCACGCCGCCTCCGCCGCGCAGCCTGTCCCCGTCGTGCCCGTCGCCTCCGAGGACGGGCTGACGGAGCGACGAGGGCGGCCATGCCATCGTCGAGCGGTATCGTCACCACGTGACGATCCAGCGGATGGACAACGTCGCGATCGTGGTCGAGAACCTCGAGGCTGCGACCGCATTCTTCCTCGAGCTCGGCCTGGAGTTGGAGGGCGAGGCGACGGTCGAGGGACAGACGGTGGACCGCATCGTCGGCCTCGAAGGTGTCAGGAGCGACATCGCGATGATGCGGACTCCGGACGGCCACGGCCGGATCGAGCTGACGAAGTTCCACACGCCGCCGGCGACCACCGCCGAGCCGAACGCACCGGTGAACACGCTGGGGATCCGTCGCGTCATGTTCGCCGTCGACGACATCGACGACGTCCTCGCCCGCCTGCAGGCTCGCGGCGCTGAGCTCGTCGGCGAGGTGGTGCAGTACGAGGACGACTACCGCCTCTGCTACCTCCGCGGGCCCGAGGGCGTCATGCTGGCGCTGGCCGAGCAGCTCAACGCGTAGGGCACCGGCGTCGCGTGGGACGCAGCGCATCGCGGAGACTGCTCCGCCACAACGGCGGTTCCGGCGGCTCTGGCTGGCGCGCGTCGTGTCAGTGGCGATCGTCCTCGCGGTGAGGATGCTGCTCTCCACGGGCCGCTTGGATGCGACGACGAGAGGGAGTGATGACGGATGGATGACTTCGACGGCGTTCGGACGCGGTCTCGGGAGGCGCTCGACCGGCTCGCGAGGGGCGACGCGTCCGGCTACAGAGCCCTCTTCTCCCGAGGGGAGGACCTCACGCTCGCCAATCCGTTCGGAGGATTCGGCCGCGGATGGGACGAGGTCGTCGAGCTGGTCGAGCGCGCCGGGTCGTACTACTCGGACGGCGGAACGACCGGCTTCGAGACGATCACCGAGGTCGTAACGCCGGACTGGGCCTACACCGTCGAGATCGAACGATTCCGGGCGAGGGTCGGTGGCGCCCCGGACATCACCGACCTCGCTCTTCGCGTCACCTGTATCTATCGTCTCGAGGAGGATGGATGGCGGCTCGTCCACCGGCACGCGGACCCGCGCGTGGAGAAGCTGCCGGCCGAGTCGGTGATCCAGGACTGAGGCTGCCCCTCAGGCGCAGGCCCCGCCGAGGTCCTCGAAGCGATCGTCGCATGGCGTGAGGCCCTCGCCCGATCTGACCGCATCGACGACCTCCATGAGCGCCGCGCTGACCAGGTCCGGAGCGGTGTCCTGGATGACATGCCCGGAGTCCACCGCGATCACGTGGACGGCATCCGAGGAACGACCGGCAAGCGCGTCGTGCACGCGGAGGAAGTATCGACGGAATCGCGGTGGCGCGACGTCGTCGTCGCCCTGGAAGTTCTGTGTCAGGACGAAGGTGGGGATCGATCCCAAGGAGCCGAGCTGCCTCCACTCCTCGGCCGTCCGTGCCATGTCGATGGTCCCGCCGGTCCCGTCGTCGACCTCGGGGCCGAACCAGTCCACGTACCCGGGGATCGCAACCGTGTCGACGAACAGGAGGCCGACGACCCGGTCCGGGTACCGGCCGGCGAAGAACTGGGCCACGCCCCCGCCGAGCGAGTGACTCGCCAGCACGATCGGCTCCTCGATGCCGGCTCCCCCGAGCACACGCGCCAGCTCGTCGGCGAGATCACCCAGCGCGACGGATCCGGTCGCCGGCCGCGGGTCGCTGGCCCCGATGCCCGCGCGGTCATAGGCGCACACGCGCGTGACCTCGCCCAGGTCGTCCACCTGATACCAGAACGCGGCGCGGTCGCTGCCGGCCCCCGCTTCGAAGACGACGGTGGGTGACCCCTCGCCCTCGCACTCGATCTCGAGGCGGTACCCGCCCACGTCGACCTCCTGCACGCTCGTGACGGGAGACGACGACGTCGGTGTCGTCGCGTGTGGGGGGGCCGTCGCTCCCGCGCAGCCGGCGAGCAGCAGCCAGCTGATCCCCATGACGATCCGCCGAGTGGTCAGGATCGACCCGAGGTGAGCGACATCGCTGCAATGTAGCCCCCCGAGGTCCTCGTCCTCGGTAGCGTGGAAGGATGC
>JBOGVC010000097.1:0-7080 GCA_050695275.1 Actinomycetota bacterium
TCCGGAGCGAGGTGCGGTGCAGCAGGGCCATCGAGAGCAGCAGCTTCTGGTTCGAGGCGGGCGTCCGCTGCTTCCAGGCCCCGTGCCGGTAGAGCCAGTTTCCTCGGACGGCGATCGCGACGGACACATCGTGCCCGTTGACTGTCCCGTTGATGTCCCGGACCCAGCGGGGCGGCGCCGCGATCGCGGGGGCGGACCCCGTGATCACCAAGGCCGAGACAACCGCGAACACCGTGGTTCGCACGAGCGTGGTGAGGCGCGGCACGCGCGGAGGATACGTCAGACAACCCCGGCGCCGAGGGAGCCCGACCCGGATCGTTCCGCCGCAACGATGCCCGGCACGGGCACGGCCAGCCGACCGTCACATCGACGTCCCCTCGGACGCTCGGACGGGCTTGTAGACTCCGCGCTTCCTGGACGCGCCTGGACGGATCTCCTCCGGGCCGGAGACGAGCATCGGAGCGCGCGCTGTGACCACGATCGATCGCGAACGGCTCTCGGGACTGATGGAACGGGAACGCACGCTGTTCCGAGAGCGCCACCCGAGGAGCCGTTCGTTGTTCGAGGCAGGCCGACGCTCGCTCCTGTGGGGCGTCCCGATGAACTGGATGGTCCGCTGGCCGGGTGATCATCCCGTCTACGTGGCCGAGGCGGAGGGCGCGCGGTTCACCGACGTCGACGGCAACACCTTCGTGGACTTCTGCCTCGGCGACACCGGAGGGATGGCGGGGCACGCACCGCCGGCGGCCGTCGAGGAGATCGCACGCCAGGCGTCTCGCGGCATCACCACGATGCTGCCCACCGAGGATGCCGCATGGGTGAGCGGCGAGCTCGCGCGCCGGTTCGGCGTGCCCTATTGGTCGTTCACCCTCACCGCGACGGATGCGAACCGGTTCGCGATCCGGTGGGCGCGTCACATCACCGGCCGTCCGAAGATCCTGGTGCACAACCACTGCTACCACGGCACGGTCGACGAGACGTTCGCGGAGCTCGATGGTGCCGGCGACGTGATCGATCGGCCGGGGAACACGGGGCCGCCGGTGCCGGTCGCGACCACGACCCGGGTCGTGGAGATCAACGACCTCGAGGGGCTCGCTCGGGAGCTCGAGCACGAGGACGTCGCCGTCTGCGTCTTCGAGCCCGCGCTCACGAACATCGGGATCGTCCTCCCGGAGCCGGGCTACTGGGAGGCGGTCCGTGGGATCTGCGACCGCACCGGGACGCTCCTCCTGATCGACGAGACGCACACGCTGAGCGCTGGTTCCGGAGGTGCCACGAAAGCCTGGGGGCTCGCACCGGACATCGTCACGATCGGGAAGACCCTCGGCGCAGGGATCCCGTCGGCCGCGTACGGCATGACCGAGGAGGTCCAGCGACGGATCGTGGAAGCCGTCGATCCGGACGTGATCGACGTGGGTGGGACCGGTGGCACGCTCGCCGGCAACGCGTTGTCGCTGGCCGCGATGCACGCCACGCTCGAGCAGGTCCTGACCGACACCGCCTTCGATCGCATGATCGAGGTCGGCGGCCGTTTCGAGGACGGCGTGCGCGACGTCATCGGCTCCCGCGAGCTCCCATGGCACGTGGTGCGGCTCGGGTGCCGCGTCGAATACCTCTTCCGTCCCGAGGCGGCCCGCACCGGCGCCGAGGCGAACGCCGGGCAGGATGCCGAGCTCGACCCGTTCATCCACCTCTACCTGCTGAACCGCGGGGTCCTGATGACGCCGTTCCACAACATGGCGCTGATGTCGCCGGCCACCACCGAGCAGGACGTCGATCGGCACTCCGAGGTGTTCGCGAGCGCGGTCGACGAGCTCCTCGGGGGGAACGGCGGTTCCTCGTGATCGGCCGCGTGTCGTTCATGACGATCGACGCGAACGATCCGGCCCGGCTCGCCACGTTCTGGTGTGAGGTGTTGGGCACGCACGTCGAGGAGACCTCGGACGAGGGCCGGTTCGTGTTCCTGGCCGCCGCGAACGGTCACATCCTGAGCTTCCAGCGCGTGCCGGAGCCGAAGTCGGTCAAGAACCGCATGCATCTCGACATCCGTGTGGAGGACCTCGACACGGCCACGGACGCGGTGCTGGCGCTCGACGGGACGTGGGACGGCAACGAGCGAGCCCTCGACGACGCCCGGTGGAGGACGCTCGGCGATCCCGAGGGCAACGAGTTCGACATCTACGTGTCGGCCGGCTAGCGAGCCGCGTTCATGCGGAGAAACCTGGCCGTCACCCGCGCCGGAGCGGCCTCGTGAGGCAGGTCGGCCCTCCGTCGCCCTTGCGAGAGATCTCCTCGCCCACGTAGGTCCGGACGTCCACGCCGGCGGCCTCCATCCGACGACGGGTCTCCGGATTGCCCTCGAGCGCGAGGGCGATGCGAGGCCCGAGCGCCAGGACGTTGGGACCCATCGAGTCGAACTCCTCGGACGGGACCTCGACGATCCCGATGTCCCGGGCACGGAGCAGCTCGACGAGACGCACCGGGAGATGGGGGAGCGAGGCGACGACGAGATCCGCATCGAGGATCGAGAGGAACGAGAGCAGGTGGGTGCAGGCCGCCGGGCCGGCGAGGTGGGGGAGGTCGAACGCGACGACGCTCACGTCCGGCAGGAGGGCCCGGAGGGCGTCCAGCCCCGCCTCGGTCGTGCGGTAGCCCACGCCCGCGAGCAGCGTCCGCCGGTCGAGCCAGCAGAGGTCGCCGCCTTCGGCGAACGCCGGCTCGCCGGCGTCGCCGAGGGTGGCGACCACCGGGATGTCCGCGGCCCCCAGGTCGACTGCGGCGACCGCGGGCTCCCCGCGGCGTCCTTCCTTGCCTGGACGCAACAGGATCGCGCCCGCGTCCGTCATCAGCACCGGGTCGTAGACGTAGACCGCGTCGGGATCGCCGGCGGCGGCTGCGGCCCCCACGAACACCTCGGCGCCGGCGTCGGCCAGCTGGTCGCGGAACGCCTCGTGCTCGGCGGCCGCTCGCGCCGGGTCGGGAGCCGCCCGCCATCCGTAGTCGCGCCAGCGAGGCAGGGCATCCGGCTCCGGGGGCCGCACGTACACGGCTCGCAACGCGGAGTACTGATCCTGGATCGACACTGACCGGATGGTAGTGGGCCCTTCGCCCGATCGGATCCCTCATTCCGCCTCTGCCCCGCGTCGGGGACCAGGGGTACACTTGCGCGACCATGCGACGGGGCGCCACGAGACAGGGGAAGGACGTGCGACGACGCCGAACCGCGGAGCTCGGCGTCATCGACTACACGCTCGCGAAGCGCGCGCTGATCCGCGACGCGCACCGGGGTC
Organism: Actinomycetota bacterium; assembly: GCA_050695275.1. GTDB lineage: Bacteria > Actinomycetota > UBA4738 > UBA4738 > HRBIN12 > JAJNBA01. The sequence goes on from JBOGVC010000097.1 coordinate 3,291, forward strand.
TCCGATCGGTCGCCGATCTGTGCGACGCGCATCCGGAGCTGATGCGTGCGGCCAAGCACGTCGGCGAGGCGACGTCCTCGGACTGTCCGGTCTGCGGCAAGGACAAGCTGGTCCTGCTGGCCTACGTCTTCGGCTCGTCGCTCGGCCGCAACAGCGGCCGAGTCTGGCCGATCCAGACGGGGCTCCGGCTGACGGCCGCGCATCCGGGGTCGGCCTGCTACGTGGTGGAGGTCTGCCGTTCCTGCGCATGGAACCATCTCCGCGAAGCGTTCACGGCGCGCCGCCGCGCCGTCGCCGGCTGAAGCCCCTCGCCGCCGCGCCGGTTTCTGGTCGCATGCCCCTGGGTAGGATTCGCCGGTCGTGACCACGACTTCCGGACGATCCCCGAAGGAGTACCGACCCCGTCACGCCCGGAAGAAGACGGGCGGCACCTCGACGACGTCCTCTCGGTCGAAGACCGCCGCGTCGACGAGGTCCGCGTCCGGAGCCGCGAAGACCGGCCGGCGAGGGGCATCGGAGCGCACGCGCCCGAAGGGACGACGCCCGCAGGAGAAGAAGGGGTTCCTCCGCCGCTACTGGTGGGCGTTCGCGCTGGCACCGTTCGCCATCGGGCTCCTCGGGGTCGCTGTCCTGGCGATCGCCTACGTGCGCATCGACCTTCCCAAGGCGCTCCCTCCGATCCAAACGACGGTCGTCACCGATCGCAACGGCGAGCTCCTCACGACGTTCCACGGCTCGGTCGACCGCACGATCATCCCGCTGCAGCAGATCCCGCAGCACGTGCGGGAGGCCGTGATCGCCGTGGAGGACGCCCGCTTCTACGAACACAACGGTGTCGACCTGAAAGGGACGGTCCGCGCTGCGTGGAGCGATCTCGTCGCGCGGGACGCCGTCCAGGGCGGTTCGACGATCACCCAACAGCTCGTCAAGCGCGTGTACGCCGGGCGATACGTCGAGGGTGAGAACGGGGTCACGGACTACGTGATCCCGCCGCGCACGGTGAAGGAGAAGGTGCGCGAGGTCCTCCTCGCGATCAAGGTCGAACGCACCTTCGAGAAGGACACGATCCTGGCGAAGTACCTGAACACGGTGTACTTCGGCCACGGCGCCTACGGGATCGAAGCGGCCGCGCAGACGTATTTCGGCGTGCCGGCACGGCAGCTCACGATCCCCCAGTCCGCAACGCTCGCCGGCATCCTCACCGCCCCCGAGGCCTACGACCCGATCGATCACCCGTTCGACGCCAAGTTCCGGCGGGACTTCGCCCTCGACAGGATGGTCCAGTACGACTACCTCGAGGCCGACCGGGCGGACCGCCTGAAGCGCCAGGCCTGCTGCGGGATCCCCGTGGCCCTCCAGCAGACATCGGACGCGCAGATCGAATCGCCCGGGGATTCGGAGTACTTCGTCCAGTACGTCCGGGAGACGCTGGCACGGCGCTACGGGCCGGCGGCCGTCTACGGCGGTGGCCTCGACGTGACGACCTCCCTCGATCTCGGCTACCAGGCCGCCGCCGAAGCCGCGGTCGAGTCGCACCTCCCGACCCCCGGCGATCCTGGCGCCGCGCTCGTCGCGATCGAGCCGTCCACGGGCCACGTCCTCGCCATGGCGGGTGGGAGGAACTTCGCCACGTCCCAGCTGAACCTCGCCACGTTCCGGGGTGGCACGGGTCGGCAGGCGGGCTCCGCGTTCAAAGCCTTCACGCTCGCCGAAGCGATGGAGCAGGGCTTCCGACTCGACTCGCGCTGGTCCGGTCCGAACACGATCACGATCGACGACCCGATCTGCGCGGACCAGAGCGGCGAGCCGTGGCAGCCGGAGAACGCCGAGGGTGGCGGGAGCTCGTACACGCTGCAGTCGGCGACGGCGCACTCGGTGAACACCGTGTTCGCGCAGCTCGTCGTGGAGCTCGGACCCGACAACGTCGTGGACATGGCGCACGACCTCGGGATCCGCTCGGACCTGCCGGAGGTATGCGCGGTCACGCTGGGCAGCGTCGCCGTGAACCCCCTCGAGATGACGAACGCATACGCGACCCTGTCGAACCGCGGCACCCGGTTCCGGGCGAGCCCGCTCCTGCAGGTCCGGTCGCCGGGCGGCCGGATCGACGAAGCGGTCGTGCCGCGAGGGAAGCGCGTGGTCGAGGAGAACGTGGCCGACCTGGTCACCTACACGCTCCAGGACGTCCTCGACGAGGGGACGGGGGCCTCCGCCGACATCGAGTGGCCCGCCGCGGGGAAGACGGGCACGGCACAGGACAACGTGGACGCCTGGTTCTGCGGCTACACGGTCCAGATCGCGGCGTGCGTGTGGGTGGGCTATCCGCAGGGGCAGATCCCGCTCGAGAACGTGGAGGGGGTGCCGCTGGTCTTCGGGGGCACGATCCCGGCGGCGATCTGGCACGACTTCATGGAGGAAGCGATGGCCGGCGAAGAGGTGATCGAGTTCCCGGACCCCTCGTTCGATCAGCAGACCGTGACCCCGTCCGCGGCCGCTCCGATCCCCCCGTCGTCGCCGAGCCCCGAGCCCAGCGCCTCGCCGAGCCCCGAGCCCAGTTCGTCGCCCAGCCCTTCACCCAGTCCGTCGCCCTCGCCCAGCGGGAGCGCGTCCCCGGCCGCGCCGGCGCGGTTGCCGGACCGGGACCGAGGGGGCTAGCGGGCCGAGACCCGGACGTCGGCGGGTGCGTCGACCGGCAGCGTCGCGACGATCGACGTCCCTCGGCCCGGGTTCGATCGGATCACGAACGTCCCGTTCGCCAACTCGACGCGTTCCCGCATCGAGGCGAGTCCGACCCGCCCCTGCCGGAGGAACTCGCGCGTCATCGCGCTGTCGAACCCCCGCCCGTCGTCCTCGATCTCCACGCGCAGCGACGTCGCGGTCGTCTCGACCGAGACCACCACGTGGTCCGCGCGCGCGTGCTTGGCGGCGTTCGTCAGTGCCTCCTGGACGACCCGATACGCGAGCGTCTCGAGGTCCGCGGACAGGGGCCGTGGCAGGGTGCCGGCGAGATCCGTCTCGACCCCTTGCTCGATCCCGAAGCGCGTGACCGCCTCCCGCAGCGCGGGCATCAACCCGCGCTCCTCGAGTACGGGTGGGCGCAATCCCGACATCAGGGCCCGGAGCGCGTCGGCTTCGTCGGCGAGCTCCTTGCGCACCTTCGACAGGACGTCCACCCCGCGGTCGACGTCGCCGGCGCCGATCATCAGGAGCGCGGCCTCGAGCGAGAGCGACGCCGCCGACACCCCTTGCACCGGTCCGTCGTGCAGGTCGCGCGCGATCCGGTTCCGTTCGGACTCGATCGCGGAGTTGGTTCTGCGGAGCAGGCTCGTGCGGTCCTCGTCTTTCTCCTGGAGGAACTTCAGCAGCGAGCGGATCGTCTGGTCGGCCGCCTTGCCCGGGGTCACGTCCCGGATCAGCACGAGGCGGCGCGGCGGATCGGTGGGGACCTCGGAGACGCGCGACTCGAGGTAGAGCGGCGTTCCGTCCGAGCGATCCAGCTGCGCCTGCCCGGCCGCGGGCAGGTCGGCGAACCGTCCGTCGGCGCCGTCGAGCGAGGCCGCGAGCGCCGTCCACCGCTGCCCCTCGACGGTGTCGCGGTCCAGGTGGATCATCTGGCAGAACGTCTCGTTCGCCCGGACGACCACGTCGTTCTCGTCGAGCTCGACGATCCCGTCCACGGCGGTGTCGAACACGAGCCGCAGGTGCTCCTCCGACCGCTTCAGCGTCTCGTTCGTCTCACGGACCCGGTCCAGGGCGGCGTCGGTGTCGGCGAGCGCCGCCTCCTTCTGCC
>JBOGVC010000098.1:0-13726 GCA_050695275.1 Actinomycetota bacterium
CGCTTGGAGCGGGGTCGAACGCATCGCCCCTGACAGGGTGCCGAGCTCCCGGATACGGTTCGCCGCACATGGCCGACGCGGAGACCCCCAAAGACCTCGAGAAGGACGTGGTTCTCCGTGACGGTCGGACCGTCCATCTCAGACCTGCCCGTTCAGAGGATCAGGGGATCGTCGAGGACTACTTGATCGGACTCTCGGACGAGAGCAGGCGACTGCGATTCTGGTCGACGTCGATCGACGTCACGGACCTCGCCGCCAAAGCGGTGAGGCCCGAATACCCGGATCACCTCACGCTGCTCGCCGTCACGGGCATCGACGCCGGCCACGTCGTGGGAGGCGCACAGTTCATCCGAGAGAACGCGACGAGGGCAGAGCTCAGCGTGAGCGTTTCCGACGAACTCCAAGGATCGGGTCTCGGGTCACTTCTTGTCGGCAACCTGGTCGACGCTGCCTACGGAGCGGGGATCGGCGTGCTGGAGGCCAAAGTCCTCCCCGAGAATCACAGGATGATCGATGTGTTCCGCCAGAGCGGCTTCCCGATCTCGATCCGCGCGAAGCCTGGTGCCGTATCTGTCGAGATCGCCACGGCACCCACCGAGGTAGCGCTGACGAGGTTCGAGGAGCGGGAGGCGGTGGCGGCGGCGAGCGCGGTCCGCACGATCCTTGAGCCCGAAACCGTTGCGGTCATCGGCGCTTCCCGTGACGAGACGAGCATCGGCGGGCGGCTCCTGCGGAACCTGCTCACTCATCCCTTCCATGGCACGGTGTACCCCGTGAATCCGTCGGCTCCGGCGGTCCAGGGCGTCAAGTCGTATGCGACGATCGAGGATGTCCCCGGTCCGGTCGACGTCGCGTTCATCGCCGTCAAGTCTTCGCTCGTGGCCGAAGTGGCTGAAGCATGCGGTCGTCGGGGTGTGCGGGGTCTCGTCGTGATCTCGGCCGGCTTCGCAGAGATCGGCGGCGATGGCCCGGCGAGACAACGCGAGCTCGTCGAGATCTGCCGGCGATGGGGCATGCGGCTCGTAGGGCCGAATTGCATGGGGGTGGTCAACACGGACCCGGAGGTCGCCCTGAACGGCACGTTCGCTACGATCGCTCCGGAAGCCGGCTCGGTCGGGTTCCTGTCGCAGAGTGGAGCCGTGGGTCTCGCCGTGATGAGTGAGACGCGCCGGAGGGACATCGGCTTGTCCTCGTTCGTCTCCATCGGGAACAAGGCCGACATCTCGGGCAACGACATGCTCAGCTACTGGGAGGATGACGCGCGTACCAACGTCGTCCTCCTGTATCTCGAATCCTTCGGGAACCCGCGCCGCTTCTCGCATCTCGCGCGTCGGATAGGCAAGCGCACGCCGATCGTCGCCGTGAAGAGCGGGCGTACCCAGGCGGGCCAGCGCGCCGCGGGGTCGCACACCGGATCGCTCATCGCCACGTCGGATCTCACGGTCGACGCGCTCTTCCGAGAGAACGGAGTGATCCGCACCGACACGCTCGCCGAGATGTTCGACGTGGCGATGCTGCTGGCCACGCAACCGCCACCCGCGGGCAACCGCGTAGGGATCGTGACGAATGCCGGGGGGCTGGGGATCCTCTGTGCCGACACGTGTGAGGCGAACGGGCTCGTGCTACCGCATCTCTCCCAGGAGACAGTGGATGAGCTCCGCACCTTCCTGCCGTCAGAGGCCTCGACGGGAAACCCCGTCGACATGATCGCGTCCGCGACCGGCGACGACTACGAGCGGACCCTCATCGCCGTCGCGGGCGATCCGAGTGTCGACATCGCGATCGTGATCTACATCCCGCCCCTCCAGCAGCACGCCGACGATGTCGCTCGGGGGATCGGGGAGGCCATCGTGAGGCTGGGCGGGTACACGCCGGTGCTCACGAGCTTCATGTCCGGAGGCGAGGTCCCGATCGATCCCGTGAGCGGCCGGAGATGGTTCCCCTCATTCGCGTTCCCGGAACAGGCGGCGATCGCGGCCGCGCGCGCCGTCGAGTACGGACGATGGCGTCACCGCAGCCCCGGCACCGTGCCCCGCTTCATCGACGTCCGGTCGGACGAAGCCGATGCCATCTTGGCCGCAGCCCTCTCCAGGGGGAGCGGCTGGCTGGAAGCCGAGGAGGTCGACGGACTGCTCGCCTGCTACGGCATCCCGGTCGCCATGTCGAACCTCGCGAGCACTCCGGAGGAGGCGGGATGCTACGCGGTTGAGCTTGGGGTCCCGGTGGCGCTCAAAGCTGTCGGTCCGTTGCACAAGAGTGACGTTGGAGGTGTTCGGCTCGGGCTGAGCGGCAAGGACGCTGTCGCCGAGGCCGCGAAGGAGATGCAGGAACGTCTCGGACCGCTCGGGGAACCGCAGAAGGGCTTCTCCGTCCAGGAGATGGTCGAAGGCGTCGAGATGCTGGTCGGTGTCACGCATGACGACGTCTTCGGGCCGATCGTTGCGTGCGGCGCGGGTGGCACGACCGCCGAACTCCTGAAGGATGTCGCGGTGCGCGTCGCGCCGGTCACCGATACGGCTGCTCGGGAGATGGTTCGTTCGCTGAAGACGTTCCCGCTGCTCGATGGCTATCGGGGCGCGCCGCGTGCGGACGTGTCCGCACTCGAAGAGGTGATCCTCCGGGTCAGCGCCCTGGCGTCCGATCACGAAGCCATCCGCGAGATGGACTGCAACCCGGTGATGGTCGGGGAAGCGAGAGCCGTCGTCGTCGACTCCCGCATCCGGGTGGCGCCCTCCTCGCGCTGAAAGGCGGGATCAGAGGAGGAGACGGCCGCGCTTGCCTCGCTCGGGGCGTGCCGCTCAGGGATAGCTCTCGTTGGCGGACGGCAGGTCGATCGGAGCCGACCTGCTTCGAAGCACGGCTCACGGAACGAGCTCCAGCGGAGCGGCGCTCCTTCCACTCGATGAGGGTCTTGCCTTCTCAGACTCGGCCCCGCCATCCGTCCCATCCAGAGCGGTCCTTTCGGCCCTGCCAGAGAGTCGATGACCCTTCGAGGATCACCACACGGGAAGGAGGATCCGATGGCGCGTTGGGAGGAGTTCAGGAAGTGTCCTGGCTGCGGGCTCGATATCGCGACCGGTGAGGGCGAACGGAGTTGCGCGTGGGGGGATTGTCCGTATCTCCCCGAGGAGCTGGATGTGTATTGCGACACATGCCGCTTCAACTTCTTCACCGGCGAGGGCAATCCATCTTGCGAGGACCCGCTCGCCTGCGAACACGCCGTCGAGCCGCTCCGGCACGTCGAGAACGTTCGGGCCTGGACGGGCAGCCGGGCGAGGGCTCCCGGGCGGTAGGCGGCCGGCCGTCCCGTGTCATGGGTGGTCACGTGGACGGCGCGTTCTCCATCGGCGCCGCAGGATCGTGCGAAGCCGATCGGGGGCAGCGTGTGCCGAACGTCCCGTCGAAACAGAACCTTTCGACCCCTCTTTCCGGCTGGCCTCCGTGGGACGGTAGGACGAACCGAGGAGGACGATCGTGAACACCGAAGGATCCGGCACCCTTTCCCTCGCACTGTGCTCTGGCACCGACGACAGGCTGACAGGGGCCGCGGTGTTGGTCGTCGGGGCCGCCGCGATGGAGCGCAAGGTCGAGATCCTGCTGCAGTTCTGGGCACTCGACGCCTTCCGTGCCGATCGCATATCGAAAGACCATGGGCTGGCACCCGAGGCCGGGACGGAAGGACAGACCCTCTGGGAGTGGCATGAGGGCATGCACTGGAGCGAGATGCTTCGCCAGGCGAAGGACATCGGCGACGTGTCGATCCATGCGTGTTCGCTCTCGATGGACCTCCTGAAGATCGTTCCCGATGACCTGGACCCGTTGGTCGACGACGTGCGCGGCGTTGCCGCATTCCTGGCCGCCGCCGGCGGAGCGATCACGTTCGTGTGAAGGGTGAGAGATGGAGGTGGCAGCGATGACACAGGTGACCGACGAAACTCGGTCCATCGACGCTCGGGGGATGCCCTGCCCGGGCCCGCTGATGAGCCTGATCGGAGCGATCCGGGAGGGGTCGATCGGCGATGTGATCGAGGTCCTTTCGACCGACGCGGGCTCGCTGACCGACATCCCGGCATGGGTGACGAAGGCGAGCCACGAGCTCGTCTCCGTGACCGAGATGGACGGCGCGACGAGCTTCGTCGTGCGGAAGATGAGGTAACCCGATGCCGGCGACGGTCGTGGTGCTCGGAGGCGGGGTCGGCGGCACGCTAGCGGCGAACCTGCTGTCGAAGGAACTCGGTCGAGACGCGCGGATCACGGTCGTCGACCCGACCGGCATGCATGTGTATCAGCCCGGCTTCCTCTACCTCGCGCTGGGTGAGGCGAACGGTCGATGGCTCGCGCGCGACGAGCGCACGTTGCTCCGACCTGATGTCGATCTCGCGATCGAACGGGCCGTCCGGATCCATCCGGACGCGGGCAGCGTCCAGCTGGAACGCGGCGGCAGCCTCGACTGGGACTATCTGGTGATCGCGACTGGCGCGCGGCTGGTCCCGGAGCAGATCCCCGGACTGGCCGAGGGAGCGTTCGGCTTCTACTCGCTGGAGGACGCCGAGCGTCTCCGGGAGGAGCTCCGGCGCTTCCGCGGGGGACGGGTCAAGGTGGGGGTCGCGGGCATCCCGTACAAGTGTCCGCCTGCGCCGGTGGAGTTCGTCTTCATGCTCGACCAGTACCTGCGGCGCCGGGGTCTGAGGGAGCGGAGCGAGATCACGCTCCTTTCCCCGTTGAACCGGGCGTTCACGATCGAGAGCGCGTCGAAGCTGATCCAACCCATCCTGTCGACGCGAGGGATCGAGCTCGAGACGTTCTTCAACGTCGAGTCGGTGGATGCCTCGGCCGGCGTCGTGAGCTCGCTCGAGGGTGACAAGGCGGAATACGATCTGCTCGTACTCGTTCCTCCGCACCGGGGACAGGAAGTCATCGACGAGTCGCACCTGGGCGACCCGGGAGGATGGATCCCCACAGACCGCCACACGCTCCAGGTGAAGGACCAAGAACGGATCTTCGCCATCGGGGATGGGACGGATCTTCCGATCTCGAAGAGCGGGTCCACCGCACACTTCGAGGCACCCGTGGTGGCCAGCCGGATCGCGTCACTCGTTCGGGGCACGGCGCCGCGATCGAACTACGGCGGCCGCGTCATGTGCTTCCTGGAGACCGGCGACGGCCGCGCGACCGCGCTGCGGTTCGACTACGAGCATCCCCCGATCCCGCCACAGCCGAATCGGGTGTGGCACGCCGCGAAGTGGCTGTTCAACCGCCTGTACTGGGAGACGGTGCCTCAGGGACGGATCCCCGAGCGAGCGATGCGACGGAAGGAGAGGAGTCAACGATGAGCGCGACGATCGTGAGGACGCTGGACATGAAGGGGTTCGCCTGCCCGCTGCCGATCGCGAAGACGGCACAGGCGATCAGGGGGCTCGCTGTGGGTGACCTGCTCGAGGTCTTGGCGACCGATCCCGGGTCCGTCCCCGATTTCGCGGCGTGGTCCAGCTCGACCGGCCACGAGCTCGTCGAGCGTTCGGAAGAAGGCGGCGTGTTCCGATTCGTGATCAGGAAGGGGTGAGCGACATGGCGTCAACGGCGGAGGCTGTTCGCCCAACCGATGAGCACGTTCCCCACTCACCGCATCGGAAGCTGGTGATCATGGCTTGGAGCGGCGATCTCGACCGGGTCTGGCCGACGTTGATCCTCGGCACCACCGGTGCCGCGATGGGGATGGAGACCACCATCTTCTTCACATTCTGGGGGCTCTTCCCGCTCGTGAAAGATGACGTGCGGATCACCGGAGACAACTGGATGCAGAAGCTGCTATCCACGATGGACCGGCCCGGCCTCGAGCACGTGAAGCTGGGGAAGATGAACTTCGCCGGCGCAGGCCCCGCGATGATGCGGAAGCTCGCCAGGGAACACCATGTCGCGAGTCCTGAGGAGCTGCTCGAGCTCGCGAAGGATCTCGGGGTGAACCTGGTGCCGTGTCAGATGACGATGGATCTTCTGGGGCTGCATCGTGAGGATCTGATCGACGGCCTCGAGGAGCCGGCCGGCGCCACGACGGCGTTGCTCGAGGCCCAGGACGCGATCACGCTGTTCGTCTGACTATCGCGTTCGCCTACAGCAGGACCTCGCGCATGATCCGATCGATCACGGCGAGATGACCTCCGAGGAAATGGGGTGGAAGGAAGCGGCTCCTGACCCGCTCACGGGCCGCATGGCCAATCGCCTGAGCGTAGCCGAGGTCCGCGATGAGCGATGAGATCGCCTTCCCGAGCGCGGGGAGGTCTGTCGGTGCGATCAAGAGACCACTTCGCCCGTCCATGATCTGATCCTGGATGCCGCCGACTCGAGTGGCGACGGTCGCCCGCTCTTTCCACATCGCCTCGGTCACCGTGAGACCGAAGCCCTCGGCGATGCTCTTCTGCACCACAACGTCGACCTTGCGCTGCAAGGCGTTCACCACCACCGCATTCTCGACGCGGTCATCCACAGGCAGATTCACGAGATGGATCCGCTCGCGCGCTCGGGAGCGTAGCCGCTGCCACTCAGCGAGGGCTTCAGCGAAGACCTCGGCACCTTCCGGGTCGTCTGCCACCGATGCCATCGCCGGCCCAACCAGCAAGAGGTGAGCTCCTAGGGGGGGCCGCACATGTCGCGCGAATCCCTGAAGCAGCCCGACGGGGTCTTTCAATCGATCCCAGCGGGACACCTGGGTGACGAGCGGCGCATCCGCCGGCGCCGGCGCCTCCTCGACTCGCTCGGCTTCTCGATGGACATGCACCGAACCGAACCCCTCGATGTCGACGTAGACCTCCGAAGGCTCCGGCACTGCGAGAACGCCGGCCGCACCGAGGATGGCGTCCACGTCCGAGGGTTCGATCTTCACGTTCTTCGGTGATACCGGATCGATGCAGGGCGGGATCACGGAGACCTTCCGTCGATCGAGCCCTTCCCAGATGTACGCGCGCCGAGAGAACACGGAGGCGTGCGCCTGTTCGACGTCGGCGCGGAGGAAGGCCCACGCGGAGCGGACCGTATCGGTCGGTGTGTCGACCCCAACGTGACAGACCCACTCCACCCCCAGCCCCGAGCCTACGAGCGGCCCGGCGAGACCGGCGGTCTGGGGATCGTGGAGAACGGCGACGTCGCCGGGGCTGATGAGATCGCGCAGGAGGGTCCACTCCCGGTGAAGCACGCCCCTGTAGATCTCCCGCTCCTTCTCGCCGAGCGGGCCGCCGTCACCCGCGGATCCGTGCAACCGGTTGTGGAGCCGCTTCGTCACCCAGAAGAAGTCCTGGTCACCTTCGATCACGACCCACCGGCACCGGATCCCTCCTTCGATCAGATAGCCGAGGAGCTGATGCAGGAGCTCTGCCACCCCTCCACCCTCGGACGTGGAGTTCACGTGCCAGAGGGTCCGGCCGTCGAGCCGGGAAGCCACTGCGCCCAGGGCGGATCGGAACCTCTCGAGATGGGACGGTCGGACCAACCCCTCGAGCCGGTCGAGCGATCGCTTCTCCAGTTCGACTTCCTTCAAGCAGCAGCCCTCCAGGCTTGCGGATGATGACAGGAACGAGTCCTAGAGGCATCGCCAGCTGGTTGGTCCCGTCCGAAACGGGACCGTCGACCCTCCATGGCCAGGGACCCCGACCTACGCTCGAGTCATCGACGAGATGACGAGAGGTGAGATCGATGGCGACGGACTTGGTTCGGGAGAACGCATGGCTTGACGGGCACGACACTCCGGATGCAGGGCCTCTCTCGAGGGTCAGGTCCGGTCTCCGTGCCCCCTTCTGGCTGTCCGGGATGATCGCAGCCCTGATGGTGGTCGCATCGGCGATCGGGTTGTTCGTGGACGATCTGTATCGAGACGGTCCGTGGGCTCGGGAGGCCCTTCGAGGAGGGGACCTCACGACGCTCGCGATCGCCGCACCGGTCCTCCTCGCGTCGATGTTCGTCGCGAGGCGAGGCTCCCTCGCGGCGCAAGCCGTCTGGCTCGGTGCGCTCACGTACTCGGTCTACAACTACGCGTACTACGTGTTCGGATCGGCGTTCAACGACATCTTCGTGCTGCACATCGCCCTGTTCTCCCTCTCGATCGCCGCGCTCGTTCTTATGGTCGCGAACATCGACATCGATGCGATCGCGGCCCGCTTCCGCAACGTGAGAGGTGCGAGGCTGATCGGGGGGTTCTTGGTGTTGGTCGGCGGCGTGCTGGGCGGGTTGTGGCTCTTCCTCGCGATCCGTTTCGCGGTGACCGGTGAGCTCATGGCCGATCTCCCTGCGGACGGGATCCATCTCGTGTTCGCGATCGACACTTCGCTCCTCGTGCCGGCACTCGTCATCGCCGGGGTCCTCATGTGGAGGCGCACCGCTCGCGGCTTCGTCTTCGGGGCCGCGATGGCCGTCATGGGCGGGATGTACCAGGTGAACCTGATGATGGCGGGTCTGTTCCAAGCGAATGCCGACGTGCCGGGGGTCAAGGCATTCCCCTTGGAGGGCATCCTGCTCGCGACCGGCTTCGCAGTGGCCACGCTGGCGCTCTTGCTGCATCGAGAGCGAAGATGACGAGGACGATCGGCGACGAAGGGGGTATCCGGGCATGACGGTGCTCGTGGCGTACTCGAGCAAGCACGGCTCGACGGAAGGGATCGCACAGGCCATCGCGGATCGTCTGCGCGAGCTCGGCGAGCCGGCGGAAGTCGGATCCGTCGATGAGGTCGGGGATCTCGCAGAGTTCGGGGCGATCGTGCTCGGGAGCGCGGTCTACGCGGGCTCGTGGATGAAGGAGGCGGTCGAGTTCGTGCACCGGTTCGCCGAACCACTCGCGGAACGACCCGTGTGGCTGTTCAGCAGCGGCCCGCTCGGTGACCATGTCGAGGACGACGAGGAACAACCTCGACAGTTGAAGGAGATGGAGGGGATCATCGGCCCGATCGATCACCGGATGTTCTTCGGGGCACTGGATCGGGATTCACTCGGGTTCGGGGAACGGATGATCGTGAAGGCCGTGAAGGCGCCCGAGGGCGACTTCCGCGACTGGGATGCGATCCGGGACTGGGCGAGCGGCATCGCCCGCGAGCTTGGATCCAGCTCGGGCATGAACAAGTAGATCGTCATGGATCCTGACGACCGCCCGGGTGGGCTACGCGCGCTCGTCGCGGTCGAAGTCATCAGTACGTTGGCGTGGTTCACCATCGAGTCGTGCATGGTCTACCTGGCGTATCCAGGTTTCGCGAAACGGGCCGATCGGCGAGCCGCGCTCGCCGCTGCCGTGGTAGGTGGCGAGAGCGTGATCTTCGCGGCGAACGGGTTCCATTGTCCGCTCATCGACATGGCCGAGTCGCTGGGTCCGGACGATGGTTCGGTCACGGGCATCTTCCTGCCGCGCTGGTTCGCGCAGCGTCTGCCCGCGATCCACGTGCCGCTGATCCTTCTGTCGGCGTACCTCCACGGAAGGGATCTCCGGCGACGTCGACCACGAAGGCGAACGAGGACATCCACGGTTCATCCGCCCGCGCGCGTCTAGGCTGCAGCCTCGGACCCTCCGAAGGTCTCCACCGCTTCGGCGAGCTGCGGTGAGAACGGCTGGGTGGCCCGGTCGAAGAGGATCTCCTGGTTCGTGAGGGCGTGATCCACCCACCCGTCGATGAACCACCAACGAGCCTGGACGTCTGGGGCGGCGAGGTCGATCTCGAAGAGCTTGCCGAAGAGCGACGCGTACACCATTGCTGACCTCCTGTATCCGTTGGTGATCCATCGGATGGGAGGTGTGAGACCCGCAGGGCCACTCGACCCGTCATCGGAGGGCCGCCCGGGACCTCCGTCCCGTCGAACCCGTGTCCTTCGACCTCCTTCAGAGCGTTCCCCGGCGCGCATCGTTCGTGTGACGGAAGGAGCGGAGATGTCTGAGGAGCTGGTCATCCTGACGAACAGCCCGTATCTCCGCGTCGTGCTGCCCGATTTCAACCCGGATTGGGACGGCGTGTGGGAAGCCGTCGAGTTCGAGCTCGAAGAAGGGATCGAGCGCGCCGAAGTTGTCGCCCCGTGCTACCCGGATGAGGGTTGCCTCGCAAGCGTGAGGAAGTTGGTTGAAGTGCTGGAGCGACGCGGGGTGGAAACGGTCGTCGAGTGGGATGGGCAGCTACCTGGCGTCGACGACGGACGTCGAGAACATGCCCACGTGAGGTGAGATTGATGTGGCGGTTCCTTTTCATCGGATTCTTGATCGCACATGGCCTCGTGCACCTGGCCGTCTGGCTGCTGCCGAAGCCCACCGATCAGAAGGTGCCATTCGAACCGGACCACTCATGGTTGCTCGGTGAGCAGAAGGGTCTCGCGGTGCTCCTCGCCGTGACCGCGGCTGTGTTGCTCGTGGGATCGGGTCTGGGTCTCTGGGCCGCCGCGGGCTGGTGGCGCGGCGTCGCCGTGGTCGGGCTGGTCACATCCTTCAGCTTGCTGCTCGTGTACTTCACTCCTTGGTACCTGTTCATCGAAGGGGTCAATGCAGCACTGATCGTTGGCATCGCTTGGCTCGCATGGCCGTCCAAGACCATGGTCGGCGCGTGACGGGTGGCGCGAGAGGGAGGCGATCCCGATGGGGGCCGTACAGCGTTACCGGCGGGATCTGAGAGCCGCCCGACGGAGGCTCGCTTCGCTCGAACGCCACGTCGTCCATACGCGGTTCGGGAGGGTCGAGTACATCGACCGAGGTGAGGGTCCGGTGGTGCTCGTGGTTCATGGCATCACGCAGGGCGCTGGTGGAGGTTTGCGAGAACTCGCGGCCGACATCGTGCCGGCGGGCTGCCGAGTGATCGTGCCCTCGCGCTTCGGCTACCTCGGTTCCGAGATGCCGGCTGAAGCCACGGCCGAGATGCAGGCCGACGCGTTCGCCGCACTGCTCGATGCGATCGGCGTCCGGAGGGTCTTTGTCCTCGCCGGGTCGGCAGGAAGTACCTCCGCGCTGCATTTCTCGATCCGGCATCACGATCGGACGCGAGCGCTCCTGCTCGTGTCGGCGAACGTTCCGGGTGTTCATCAGTCCAGGGGGATGCCATCGAGAGCCGTCTTCAGGGCGATCTTCGGAAGCGATCCGATCCTGTGGCTCATGATCACGTACCTCCCAGGCCTGATGGCGAGGTTGAGTCACGTGCTGCGCGTCCTAGAAGGCGTGCAGCAGAACGAGGCGGACGAGGCGAAGATCCGGCGAGCGATGGACGGTGTGCTTCTCGGGAGGCTTCGCGTGTCCGGGGAGGTCTTCGACGTGTTCGTGTCGAACCCCGAGATCAACCAGGTCGAGCTGGCCGACGTCCCGGTGCCCACGATGGTCCTGCACGCGCGGGACGACCCGGGCCCTCCGTATCCCGCGGCCGTCGCCATGGCTCGCCAGATCCCGAGCGCACGGGTGGTCACGGTCGAGCAGGGCGGTCATCTGATGCTCGGAGGGCACCCAGCAGCGCGACACGAAGTCGACCGATTCTTCGAAGAGTTCCTCCGGGAGCACCGTTCCGCAACCGTTGCAGAGGCGGCATGAGTGATCGGGTCGAGCCAGGGCCTCGTCACCTGAACCTCCGAGCCTCGATGGGCCTGACCCAAGGTGCTGAGGCGGCCCTTTCGGGGTCCTGGGCAGGTCCCACCCGGTGTGGGGTCCAAAGGCCCGTGAACGGAGTGGTTTCGGGGGCGAACATGAGCCCAACGGAGCCCCCATCGGAGCGGTGGCTCCCAGGAGCAAGGAGCAGACGATGGACAGGAGCAGTTGGGACAAGATCGTGAGCGGCGCAGGCGCCGTGATCGCGGTCGTGCTCATCGCGCTCGGCGCGATGGCGATCTACGGTGGCAACTTCGGCCAGCAGAACGTGCGGGACCGGTTGGAGCCACAGAACATCTCGTTCCCGCCGGCCGAGGCGATGACGCCGGAGGAGAAGGCCGAGATCGGCGAGTTCGCCGGCCAGAAGGTCGAGAACGGCGTCCAGGCCGAGGCGTTCTCCCGCTACATCGGCGGACACCTCGTGGGCATCAACGACGGGGCGACCTACTCGGAGACGAGCGCAGCGGCGCGCGAAGAGGGGCTCGACCCCGACGTCGCCGCGGAGCTGCAGGGGAAGGCAGACACGCTCTTCAAGGGCGAAACCCTGAGGGCCATCCTGCTGAACGCCTACGGCTGGTGGACCGTCGCCACGATCGCCCTGTGGGCGGGGTTCGCGATGGTGGCAGCGGGCCTGTTGCTCGGGGTCTTCTCGATCCTCGGCTTCCGGCACGCTGGCAGGGTGTCGGCGACGACGAAGGAGCACCGGGTGAGGAACCCGGAGTACGCCGACGCAACACGCTAGAGCGAGCGGCCACAGCTCCGGGCCGCTTCAGGGAGGAGCCCGCCTGTAGGCGGGCTCCTCCTACGTTGCGCCCCTCGGACGACAGGAGGTGCCTCGACACATCGAGGGCGGAGTTGGGGGTGGCAGACGACACCGCGACCTCGGGACCTGTGGCCTGAGCCGGCGGATCCCGAAGGAGGCATGCTGGGGTGGACACGAGGGAAGGAGTCACCGTGGAGACGACGAAGCGGGTCGACGTCGACAAGACGATCGAGGACGCGAAGGACGCCATCACCGTCCGCCGAGTCTTCGGCGAGCCGTACGTCAAGAACGGCGTAACGCTCATCCCGGCTGCCCGCGTCCAGGGCGGCGCCGGCGGCGGCTCGGGTGAGGGTCCAGGGGGCGAAGGACGTGGAGCAGGTGCTGGTTTCGGCCTCAGCGCGAAGCCAGTGGGTGCCTATGTGATCAAGGGAGACGAGGTCTCTTGGCGTCCCGCCGTCGACGTCAACCGTGTGATCCTCGGGGCCCAGCTTGTCGCCTTGGCGGCCTTGTTGGTTGCACGGTCCATCGCCCGTTCACGCCCGGCCCGGACGCACTAAGGACCGAAGATCGTTCGTCCTGGCGCGCCGGTGATCCAAGCCTTGGCGCTCGCCGCCCTCGGCTGGGATCACGAGCGGCGAGCGTCTGACCTCCCGTCGAGAGATGGTTCGGGAGAATGCTGGACCTCTGGAGATCCTCGAGCGGCCGGATGCCGACGGGCGGCGCTGATCGGGCGGGTGTACGCGAGGGACGACGCTCGCCAGTAGGCCCAGCGGATGGAGCACCGGTAGGGCTCGTCCGGCCCTCCATTCGCGGGACGGATGGCCCGACGCTACCGCCGGACGTAGCTCTAGGTTGCCAGGAGGAAGAAGGAGGAGGGGAGTCATCCCTCGATACCTGTGTCGATGAGCTGTGCGGGGGGCGATGGAGATGAAGACGCATCCACATGCAGGACGAGTACAGAGCTTGCTGGTCGGTCTCCTGGTCGTGAGCGTCACGCTCGGGATCTCGTTCGCGGCCGCGTTCGCTGCGCCGGGGGACTGGGCGCAGCTCGGATACGGGGCCGCGCACAACGGCTACCAGCGTGACGAGACGGTGCTCGATCGAACGACGGTCCGTGGTTTGGCCAGGGCCTACGCGGTCCGGATCGGTCCGGCCGGAACGCCCGTGGTGGTCGGCGGAACGATCTACGTGACGATCCAAGCCCAGAAGGACCTGTTGGTCGCGATGGCGGCGAACGACGGCTCCGTGCTCTGGGAGCGAGAGCTCGACTCGGGGGCGGTGGAGTTCACCCCGGCGGTGGCGAACGGCATCGTCTACATCACCAGCCAGCGGTACACGAGCCCGGATCACGGGGGATCCGTGTACGCCTTCGATGCATCGAG
>JBOGVC010000099.1:0-7118 GCA_050695275.1 Actinomycetota bacterium
TGTGCTCGACCTGCAGCCGGGTGTTCATCTCGAGGAAGTAGAAGTCGCCGTCCTCGTCCATCACGCACTCGACCGTGCCGGCGTTCACGTAGCCGGCTTCCTTCGCGAGGCCGGTGGTCGCGGCGGCGAACCGCTCGCGGATGCGTTCGTCGAACAGGGGAGAGGGCGTCTCCTCGATCAGCTTCTGGTGTCGGCGCTGCACCGAGCAGTCCCGCTCGCCGAGGAAGAACACGTTGCCGTGCGTGTCCGCGAGGATCTGGGCCTCGACGTGGTGCGCGCGATCGACGTAGCGCTCGAGGAAGACCTCCGGCCGTCCGAAGTACGACTTCGCTTCCCGCGAGGCCCGCTTGAGGGACTCCTCGAGATGCTCGGCGTCGCGCACGACGTGCATGCCCTTGCCACCTCCGCCGAACGCGGCCTTCACGAGCAGGGGAAAGCCGATCCGGGCCGCCTCCTTCTTCGCCTGGGCGAGGTCGACGGGCCCGCGCGTTCCGGGCACGATCGGCATACCCGCCGCATCGGCGGCTCTTCGGGCGGCGGCCTTGTCGCCCATGGTCTCGATCGTGTGCGCCGGGGGACCGACGAACGCCAGCCCCGCCTCCTCGACCGCCTGGGCGAACTGCGCCCGCTCGGCCAGGAACCCGTAGCCCGGATGCACCAGGGTCGCATTCGATTTGCGAGCCACCTCCATCACCCGGTCGATCGCGAGGTAGGACGCCGACGCCAGTGCCGGTCCGATCCGGAAGGATTCGTCGGCCATCTCGACGTGCAGGGCGTCGCGATCGGCATCGGAGTAGACGGCGACCGTGGCGATGCCGAGGTCGCGGCACGTTCGGGCGATCCGGATCGCGATCTCCCCGCGGTTGGCGATCAGGAGCTTCTGCTTCCGCGCCATGTGGCGCCACGATATAGCGTCGAGGTCGGTGGACACGTGTTGAGCGAAGAGGCGCTCCAGCGGGCGCTCGCCTCGGCGGGTCTGTCCGCGCCCGTCCGCTGGGACGACGTGACCGGGTCGACGAACGCCACGGCGCTGGCCTTGGCTGCCGAAGGGGCGCCTTCCTGGACGCTCGTGGCCGCCTCGCACCAGACGGCCGGCCGGGGCCGGCACGGACGCGTGTGGCGGGACCGACCCGGATCGGCCTTCCTGTGCAGCCTCGTGCTCAGGCCCGACTGGCAGCCGGACCGGGTCGGGCTCGTGTCGCTCGCGGCAGGCGCGGCGATGGCGGAAGCGATCGCGGAGGTCGCGGGCGTGGAGATCCGATGCAAGTGGCCCAACGATCTGATGGCAGGCGACGCGAAGGTCGGTGGGATCCTCGGTGAGGCCCAGGTGTCCGCCAAGGCCATCGCTCACGTGGTGGTGGGGATCGGCGTGAACCTCGACCTCCCCGAGGGCGTCCCGGGGGCAGGAGCGATCGGGAACGTGGACGAAGAGGCACTCCTCGCGAGCTTCCTCCGTCGATGCTCGTCGATGCTGGAGGCGTCCACCGACGGGATCGCGCCCCGGTGGCGGGCCGTCTCTCAGACGCTCGGCCGCCACGTCGAGGCCACGACCCTCGATGGCGACGTCGCCCGTGGACAGGCGGTCGACATCGACGACACGGGCGCGCTGCTCATCGGAACGGACGTCGGTCCCACGCGAGTGGCCTTCGGAGAGATCGAACACCTCGACGTGGCGACGGGCTGACGGGATGCTCGGCTTGCGAGTCCGACGTTCCTCGCGCTAGGTTCCGCGCATGGCGTTCCCGACCCGATTGCTGATCGAGGGCGAGGAACTCGTCATGGACCTCCGCCCGCATTGGATCGCGCTGATCATGCCCGCGATCGCGACGGTCGCGACCTTCGCGGTGATGATCGTCCTCTACGACGCGTTCGACGAGGACATCTTGGACACCGTGGTGGGGATCGCAGGGGGCCTGTTCCTGCTCGCCTACCCGGTCCGCAAGCTGGTGGACTGGCTGACGTCGCACTTCGTGGTCACGAGCGACCGGATCATCCATCGGCGGGGCTTCATCGCGAAGTACTCGATGGAGGTGCCGTTGGAGGCGATCAACGACGTGCGGTTCGAGCAAGGCGTGATCGACCGCATCATCGGGGCCGGGACGCTCGTGGTGCAGTCGGCGTCCGAGGCGGGCCGTCAGGTGTTCGATCACATCCGTAAGCCCGAAGAGGTCCAGAAGACGATCTATCACCAGGGAGAGCTGAACCAGCAGCGCATGATGCGTGGCAGCGACGGTCGATCATCGCACTCGTCGACGTCGGAGCTCGAGCGGCTCGCCGACCTCCGAGCGCGTGGCGTCCTCACGGAGGAGGAGTTCCAGGCACAGAAGCGCAGGCTCCTCGGCTGACATGACGCCGGAGGGGCCGATCGTGGCGATCGACCACGTCTACTACTGGACCCGCGACATGGACCGGGCGGTGGCCTTCTACGAGACCACCCTCGGTCTGCCGGTGTCGCGCCGGGCCGGCAACGAATGGGCGGAGTTCCAGGCGGGAGGGATCCGCCTCGCCCTCCACGGCACCGAGGAGGCCTCGATGCCGCCGAGCGGGACCGTCGTGTTCCGCGTCGAGGACCTCGATGAGGCCAGATGGGCTCTCCAGCAACGCGGAGTGGTGTTCGACGAGCATGAGTCCGAGGTCCCGGGGGTCGCTCGGTTCACCACGTTCCGGGACCCTGACGGGAACCTCCTGCAGCTGATCGAGTACCGATCCACGGGAGTACCTCCGGCCTCAAGCGCCCGCTGACCCATCCCGAGGATGGTTGAAAGGGGTCCGGGGACTTGCCACTCTGTTCCGGCCGGTCCGTCTACCTTCCCCCGGGCCGGGAGCGCTCACGACATGACCGAGACGGTTCGACGCTTCCCCCGAACGACGCGCGTTGCCGTGGTGGCGGCGCTGCTCGGTGTGGTGTCCGTGGCCACGACGGTGGCCGGTGCCGCGCCGCCCACGAAAGAGGACGTCGAGCGGGCGAAGGCGCGGCTCGAGGTCATCGAAGACGAGCTGAGCGGGATCCGGCGCCAACTCGCAGCCACCCAGGAGCAGCTGAACACGGCGACGGCGAAGGTGGAGCGACGTCAGGCGGCGGTCGAGCAGGTCACCGCCGAGCTGGTCCGGACCCAGGACGAGCTCGACCGCGCCCGGGCGAGCTACGAGCGGGTCTCGACGCGCCTGAACGAACGGGCGGCGGCCGCGTACATGACCGGCCCCGCCTCCAGCATCGACTTCCTCCTGGATGCCGACAACGTCGCGGATCTCACCGATCGGATCGCCTACGTCGACGCGCTCGCTCAGGCGGACGCCGAGCTCGCGGTGAAGGTGGCGAACGAGAAGAACCGGCTCGTCGCGCTCGAGGCGGAGCTCGAGGACGACCAGGCACGCGAGGTCCGAGAGCTCGAGCGAGCGCGGGAGGAGAAGAACGAGGTGGCTGCGCTCTTCGACGAGCAGCAGAGCCTGCTCGCGGACCAGGAGCGGCTGCTCGTCGACGCGGAGCGGACGGTCAAGCGCACCGAGGAGAGCTACGAGGACTGGCTCGCGGAGGAGCAGGCCTCGAGCGGCGACGCGATGGGCGGCCGGGTGTGGAGCGGAGGCTCGCTCGCGCCGTTCGACCATGTCTTCGAGGTCTGTCCGGTCCGACAACCCCGCGCGTACGGCGACGGATTCGGCGCTCCCCGATACGCGGGGGGCTATCACCTGCACAAGGGGGTCGACATCGTCGCCCCGCAGGGGACCCAGATCCTCGCGCCGTTCGACGGTCAGGCCCACACCAGCTCGAACGCGCTGGGAGGGAGCATCGTGTACGTGGTGGGATCGCAGGGCACCGCGTACAACGCGCATCTGTCGAAGTACTCCGCGAGCTCGAGCGGCGCGGTCTCGGCCGGCGAGGTGATCGGGTACGTGGGGAACACCGGATCGAGCACCACGCCCCACGATCACTTCGAGTTCCACCCGCACACGATGCCTGGCTCTTGGTATCAGGGCTTCTACCAGTACGGCATGATCGAGGACGCGATCAACCCGTACCCCCTGCTCCTGCAGGCCTGCGGCTAGCTCCGCCTCCTCTCCTATCCTGGAGCCGATGCGACCCGAGGACATCCGACACGTGGGCGTGGTGGGCGCCGGTCTGATGGGATCGGGCATCGTCGAGGTCTGCGCCCGCGCCGGGCTCCGCGTGACGTTCACGGAGGGCTCCGACGAGCTCGTGGCGGCCGGCCGCGGCCGGGTCGAGCGCTCGGTCGCGAGGGCCGTGGAGCGCGTGAAACTCGACGCGGCCGCGGCCGGTGACCTCCTCGAACGGATCGACGCCGCCACCGACCTGCGCGCCCTCGGAGACGTCGATCTCGTGATCGAGGCTGCCACGGAGGATCGGGAGGCCAAGGTCGCGATCTTCGCGGAGCTGGGCCGGCGGACGCGTGCGGACATCGTCTTGGCGTCCAACACCTCCTCGATCCCGATCCGGGAGCTCGGGGCCGCGAGCGGGCGTCCCGACACGGTGATCGGGATGCACTTCTTCAATCCACCGCCGGTGATGGCCCTCCTCGAGCTCACGCCTTCGCCGGACACGAGCGAGGAGACCTACGAGCTCGTCCGGGCCTTCGGGACCGACGTGCTCGGCAAGACGTGCGTCCGGTCCGGTGACCAGGCCGGGTTCATCGTGAACCGGCTGCTGATCCCGTACCTGTTCGATGCGATCCGCCTGGCCGAGTCCGGGTTCGCGTCCCGCGAGGACATCGATACAGCGATGCGGCTCGGGCTCGCCCATCCGATGGGGCCGCTCGCGCTCTCGGATCTGATCGGTCTCGACACGCTGCTCGCGATCGGCGAGGTCCTCGTGGACGCGTTCCCCGGCGACCCTCGGTACGAGCCGCCGGCGCTGCTCCGCGGCCTCGTCGCTCAGGGCAAACTGGGGAAGAAGACCGGCGGCGGCTTCTACGACGACTGAGGCCCCGTCACCGGGACGCCTCTACGCATCCGCATCCGTCCGGGCCGACGGTCGCGGCGTGCGCCGTCCCAGGCTCGAGATCGAGGCGATCCCCCGCGCGGAGCTCGATGTCGCCGTCGTCGGTGTGGAACACGATCGACCCGGACAGGCAGAACAGCACCTTGTGGAACGCGTGTTCGTGGCGGCCGTAGCGGTCGCCGGGCCCGTTCCGCCAGGAGCGGGGCGCCGAGCACCCTTCCGCCTCGAACGCTGTTGCGGCATCGGTTCGGGTCGCGGTCCCGGCGCGCCGCGTGGCACCCATCGCTCTTCAGGAGACGGAAGTCAACGGACGTCGCCGCGGCCGTTCACAGGAGGGACGCCCTTGCGCGCGAACTCCACCCATTGCCCGTGCCACGGCTCGCGCGCGAACCTCCTGACCTGCAGCGCGCCGAACCCCGTCGCATCGATGCGCCCCTGCAGGACCCACGGCGCGGGCTTGGGGTTCTCCGCGGAGAAGTAGCGCTCGAGCGCCATCAGGATCGCTCGCTCCTCCTCCGGCGAGACCCCGTCCGGGATCTCGAAGCGCCGCTCGCCGTCGTTGCCGATCGCCATCTAGAGGGGGATGTTCCCGTGCTTGCGCGCGGGGATCGTCTCGCGCTTCGTGGACAGCATCCGGAGCGCCTTGATCAGCCGGGGTCTCGTCTCGGCGGGCTCGATCACGTCGTCGATGAAGCCGCGCTCCGCGGCGGCGTAGGGGGTCGAGAACTTCGAGCGGTACTCCTCGATCAGCTCCTGCCGACGGGCCTCGGGGTCGGTGGCCTTCTCGATCTCCTTGCGGAAGACGACGTTGACGGCGCCCTCCGCCCCCATGACGGCGATCTCGGCCGTGGGCCAGGCGAACGAGACATCGGCGCGCAGATGCTTGGAGTTCATCACGAGGTAGGCGCCGCCGTAGGCCTTCTTCGTGATGACGGTCATGCGTGGAACGGTCGCCTCGGCGAAGGCGTACAAGAGCTTCGCACCGTGCCGGATGATTCCGCCGAACTCCTGCTGGGTCCCGGGGAGGAAGCCGGGCACGTCGACGAACGTGAGGATCGGGATGTTGAAGGAGTCGCAGAACCGGACGAAGCGCGACGCCTTCTCGGACGCGTCGATGTCGAGCGTGCCCGCGTTCACCTTGGGCTGGTTGGCGACGATCCCGATCGTGTGCCCGTCCAGCCGGGAGAACCCGGTCACGATGGTCATCGCCCAGAGCGGGAAGATCTCCAGGAACTCACCGTCGTCCACCACGCGCCGGATCACCTCGTGCATGTCGTAGGGCTCCTTGGCGCGGTCCGGCACCACGTGCGTGAGCCCTTCGTCGACCCGCCCCGGGTCGTCGGTCGTCGCGTAGGCCGGTGGATCCTCGAGGTTGTTCGACGGCAGGAACGACAGCAGGTAGCGGACCCGGTTCAGGACGTCCTCGTCGTCCTCGCCGATCAGGGACGCCACGCCGGACTTCGTCGCGTGCGTCATCGCGCCGCCGAGCTCCTCGAACGTGACCTCCTCGCCGGTGACCGTCTTGATCACGTCCGGGCCCGTGATGAACATGTGCGACGTCTCTTTGACCATGAACGTGAAGTCCGTGATCGCGGGCGAGTACACCGCGCCGCCGGCGCAGGGACCCATGATCACCGAGATCTGCGGGATCACGCCGCTCGCGCGCACGTTCCGCTCGAAGATGAACCCGTAGCCGGCGAGCGAGGCCGCGCCCTCCTGGATCCGGGCCCCACCCGAGTCATTGATCTGCACGAACGGCGCCCCGGTGGAGATCGCCAGGTCCATCACCTTGCACACCTTCTGCGCGTGCACCTCACCCATCGATCCCCCGAAGACCGCGAAGTCCTGGGAGGCGACGAAGATCTTGCGGCCGTCCACGGTCCCGTACCCCGTGACGACGCCGTCGCCGGGCGGCCGCTTCCGATCCATACCGAAGTCGTGGGCGCGATGGACGGCGAACGGATCGGTCTCCACGAAGGAGCCCCGGTCCATCAGCAGCTCGACACGCTCGCGCGCGGTCAGCTTGCCGCGGTCGTGCTGCTTCTTCGCCGCGTCCCTGCCCCCCGGCGTGAGCGCCGCCTTCTTGCGCTTGCGGAGCTCGTCGATCCGGTCCTGGCTGGTGATCGTCTTCGCGGTCTCGACGTCCTTGTCCGTAGTCGCCATG
>JBOGVC010000100.1:0-12287 GCA_050695275.1 Actinomycetota bacterium
CGAGGCCCAGCGCGCGGCGCAGCACGGTCATCGAACGGACATCTCCGGGAGGGCTTGGTCGGCGTTTCGGGCGGGTTGATAGCATACGAGAACCGTTGAGCCGCCCCGCGTTCCGGCGCGCCCGGCCACACGGTTTTCCGACGCTCGGCCGGCGCACGAACGGGCCGACGCAAGAACGAGGGAGGATGTCGGCGCATGCAGCAAGGCCCTCGGGTCGCGGTGATCGGCCTGGATTGCGGAACACCCCAGCTCCTCTTCGACGACCTCGCGGCCGAGGTCCCCAACATCTCGAAGCTGATGGCCGAGGGGATGTACGGAGATCTCGCCAGCATCACGCCTCCCATCACCGTGCCGGCATGGGCCTGCGCGATGACCGGCCGGACGCCGGGCGAGCTCGGGATCTACGGGTTCCGCAACCGGAAGGACACCAGCTACGAGGGCTTGAGCATCGCCCACTCGGGCTCGATCGGCGCCCCCGCCGTGTGGGATGCCCTCGGCGGGGAGGGCAAGTCCTCGCTGCTGATCGGCGTCCCTCCCGGCTTCCCGCCTCCGAAGGAGTTCCCGGGCTGGCGCGTGGGGTGCTTCCTCACGCCGCCGTCGGCCGATCACTACGCCTACCCCCAAGAGCTCGAGGTGGAGATCGAGGAGGAGCTCGGCGGGAAGGGGCAGTACATCTTCGACATCACGAACTTCCGCCAGCAGGGGATGGAGTTCGTGCTCGATCAGGTCTTCAAGATGACGGAGCGCCGATTCAAGGTGGCGCGCCGCCTCGTGAAGGAGAAGCCCTGGGACTTCTTCATGTTGGTCGAGATGGGGATGGACCGGCTCCACCACGTCTTCTGGCACTACTTCGATCCGAAGCACCCGCTCTACACGCCGGGGAACCCCTTCGAGGACGCGTTCCAGCGCTACTACCGCGCGCTCGACGACGAGGTCGGCGCGCTGCTGGAGCTCCTGCCGGAGGACGTCATCACGATCGTGATGAGCGACCACGGGGCGCGGCCGATGATGGGCGGGATCTGCTTCAACGACTGGCTGATCGAACACGGGTACCTCGTCTTGAAGGAGCCGGTCAGAGACGTGACGCCGATCGCGAAGACCGCGATCGATTGGGGGCGCACCACGGCGTGGGGTGACGGGGGCTATTACGGCCGGTTGTTCCTGAACGTGGCCGGCCGGGAGCCGCAGGGCTCGATCCAGCCGGCCGAGTACGAGACCGTGCGCAACGAGCTCGTGACGAAGCTCGAGGCGATGCCGGGGCCCGACGGAGCGTTGCTCGGCACGAAGGTGCACAAACCGCAGGACGTCTACCCGGAGGTCAAGGGAGTGGCGCCGGATCTCTTGGTCTACTTCGGGGACCTGGAATGGCGTTCCGTGGGCTCGGTGGGGAACCCCAGCATCTACACGTTCGAGAACGACATCGGACCGGACGGCGCGAACCATGATCGGACGGGGGTCTTCGCGATGAAGGGAGCGCCCGGGCAGCCCAGCGGCAAGGTGGACGGGCTCTCCCTCGTCGACGTGGGCCCCACGATCCTGTCGCTCTATGGGATCGAGTCCCACGGGGCCGCCTCGAGGAGCTTCCTGTGACGGCCACGGAGGAGCGCGGATTCACCGTCTGGTTCACGGGCCTCTCCGGCTCCGGGAAGTCGACGATCGCCGAGATGCTCTACCACGAGCTCCAGGCGCGAGGACTCAAGACCGAGATCCTCGACGGCGACGTCGTCCGCCAGAACCTCTCGAAGGGCCTCGGGTTCTCCAAGGAGGATCGCGACACGAACATCTTGCGCATCGGGTTCGTCGCGGACCTCCTCACCCGGAACGGGGTCGCGACGATCTGCTGCCCGATCTCGCCCTACAAGGCGGCTCGAGATGCCGTGCGCGCCCAGATCGGGGACGCGTTCGTCGAGGTGTACGTGCACGCGACCGTGGAAGAGATCGCGGCGAACCGGGATCCGAAAGGCTTGTACAAGAAGGCGCTCGCCGGGGAGATCACCGGTTTCACCGGCGTGGACGACCCGTACGAGGCGCCCAAGCACCCGGAGCTCGTCGTGGATACGTTGACCGAGACCCCGGACCAGTCGTTGCAGAAGGTCATGGACACGCTGGCGAAGCTGGGGCACATCGATGACGCCGCCCTTCGGGTGGAAGGGGACCGGGTCCACTCCGGGATGACCGATCTCCGGGTCACCGAGTCCGGGCACGTCGCCGACGAGGGCTGAGTCACCGGCGACGGCTAGAGTCCTGTCCATGGAGAAGCCTCGCTCGCCCGATCCCGTCTCCGAACCGAAGGCGTACCAGGACCACCTGCTCTCGCTCCTGGGTGCGGATGACCCCGCGGACGCGCAGGCGGAGGCCGCGGAGCAGTGGCGGTCGCTGATCACGGAGGCAGCGGATCGCAGGAACGTCCGCCCGGAGCCCTCGGAGTGGTCGGTGGTCGAATGCCTCGGGCACGCCGTCGACGCGGAGGTCGTCTCCGCCGCTCGCTACCGATGGGTGCTCGCGCACGACGAACCACCCCTGATCGGCTACGACCAGGACCTGTGGGTGGACACCCTCCACGCGGATCGAGAGGACGATCCCGAGGAGCTCCTGCGGCTCTTCGAACCGCTCCGCGCGGCCGATCTGGCGCTGTGGAAGCGTTCCTCGGAGGAGGACCGGGCCCGGGTCGGGGTCCACGCGGAGCGCGGCCGGGAGAGCTTCGACCTGCTGTTCCGGATGATCGCCGGACACGACCGCTTCCACCTGGCGCAGGCTCGACGCGCCCTCGACGCCGTCTCCCGCGCCTGAGCGGTCGGGCGGGGGTCGGCTGGTACGCTGACCCCATGCAGCGATCTGACGCCCATCCGGGTTCCCGGATGGGCGTCTCGCGTTCTCGGTGGCATCGGCGGGGGTGATCTGGGTGGAGTTCGAGATCGGGATCGGGAAGACGGCCCGGCGGGCCTACGGCTTCGATGAGGTGGCGATCGTCCCTTCGCGGAGGACCCGGGACCCCGACGACGTGGACATCAGCTGGGAGGTCGATGCGTACCGCTTCGCGCTCCCGATGATGGCGTCCGCGATGGATGCCGGGGTGTCGCCGGAGACCGCCGTCCTGATCGGGCAGCTCGGCGGGCTCGCCTGTCTCAACCTCGAGGGCGTCTGGACCCGGTACGAGGACCCCGAGCCGATCTACGAGGAGATCGCCGAGCTCGACGACGACAAAGCGACCCGCCGGATGCAGGAGCTCTACAAGGAGCCGGTGAAGGAGGAGCTGCTCGGCCGGCGGATCGAGGAGATCAAGGCAGGCGGCGTCGTCTCGTGCGGCTCGCTCACGCCGCAGCGGGTGGAACGGTTCGCCCCCGTCGTGCTGGAGGCCGGGCTGGACATCCTCGTGATCCAGGGGACCGTGGTCTCGGCGGAGCACGTCTCCACGCAGACGGAGCCGCTGAACCTCAAGCAGTTCATCGCCGGGTTCGACCTCCCGGTGTTCGTCGGTGGCTGCGCGTCGTACTCCACCGCCCTGCACCTCATGCGGACCGGGGCCGTCGGTGTCCTCGTCGGCGTGGGGCCCGGGAACGCCTGCACCACCAGGGGTGTGCTCGGTGTCGGCGTCCCCCAGGCGACGGCGATCGCCGACGCCGCGGCCGCGCGCCGCGAGCACCTGCACGAGACCGGTCGGTACTGCCACGTGATCGCGGACGGCGGGATGCGCACCGGCGGTGACATCGCGAAGGCGATCGCGTGTGGGGCGGACGCGGTGATGATCGGCTCACCCCTCACGCGCGCCTACGAGGCGCCGGGCCGCGGCTACCACTGGGGGATGGCGACGTTCCATCCCACCTTGCCTCGCGGCGCCCGGGTCAAGACCCAGCAGGTCGCGTCGCTGGAGGAGATCCTGGTGGGGCCGGCGCACGAGAACGACGGCACCTTCAATCTCTTCGGCGCGCTCGCCACGTCGATGGCCACCACCGGCTACGCCACGATCAAGGAGTTCCAGAAGGCCGAGCTCGTGATCGCGCCGTCGATCAAGACCGAGGGGAAGACCTACCAGGCCGCACAGCGGGTGGGGATGGGGCACTAGGTGGCGCCGGGATCGCGGAGGGACGATCCCGCGAGACCGGTCCTGGTCGTCGACCTCGGAGCGCAGTACGCACAGCTGATCGCCCGGCGCGTCCGGGAGGCGCACGTGTACTCCGAGATCGTGCCGCATGACGCCACGGCGGCGGAGCTCGCCACGCGCCGCCCGGCCGGACTGATCCTGTCCGGGGGGCCGGCGTCGGTCTACGAGGAAGGGGCTCCCTCGGTCGACTCCGGCCTCTTCGACATGGGGGTGCCCGTCCTGGGGATCTGCTACGGGCACCAACTGATGGCCCGCGCGCTGGGGGGAGAGGTGGCCGCGACCGGCCAGCGCGAGTACGGCGGCACCGCGATGTCGGTCGATCAACCCGGGGGTGTGCTCCTCGCCGATCTCGCCGGCGAGGAGCAGGTCTGGATGAGCCACGGGGACGCCGTCACGCGGGCGCCCGAGGGCTTCCGCGTGACGGCTCGCACCGAGCAGATCCCCATCGCCGCGATGGAGGATCCGGATCGGGGCCTGTTCGCGGTGCAGTTCCACCCCGAGGTCTCGCACACGCCCCGGGGGCACGACGTGTTGAAGCGGTTCCTCTACGACGGGTGCGGGCTCCTGCCCGACTGGACGCCGGTGAACATCGTGGACGACGCCGTCGAGCGGATCCGGGCACAGGTCGGTGACGCGGAGGTCCTGTGCGCGCTCTCCGGTGGTGTCGACTCCTCCGTCGCGGCGCTGCTCGTGTACCGGGCCGTGGGGGACCAGCTCACCTGCGTCTTCGTCGACCACGGCTTGAACCGCGAGGGTGAGCCGGAGCAGGTGGAGGAGACGTTCGGGCTGCACTTCGGCGTGCCCCTCGTCCACGTGAAGGCGCAGGACCGCTTCCTCGCGAAGCTGGCCGGAGTCACGGACCCCGAGCGGAAGCGGCGGGTGATCGGCGAGGAGTTCATCCGCGTCTTCGAGGAGGTCGCCCGCGACCACCGTGACGCCCGATTCCTCGTGCAGGGGACCCTCTACCCCGACGTGATCGAGAGCGGCTCGCGGACCGCGGCCAACATCAAGAGCCATCACAACGTGGGCGGGCTCCCCGAGGAGATGGACCTCGAGCTCGTCGAGCCGCTGCGCGACCTGTTCAAGGACGAGGTCAGGCAGGTCGGCGCCGAGCTCGGGCTCCCCGAGGAGGTCGTGCAGCGGCAACCGTTCCCCGGTCCCGGCCTCGCCGTGCGGATCGTCGGGGAGGTCACCGCGGAGAACCTCGAGAAGGTGCGTGGGGCGGACCGCGTGGTCCGGGAGGAGATCCGTCGCGCGGACCTCGAGCGGGAGACCTGGCAGGCGTTCTGCGTTCTCCTCGCGGACACCAGGACCGTGGGGGTGATGGGGGACGGCAGGACGTACGAGAGCCCCGTGATCGTTCGCGTCGTGACGTCCGAGGACGCGATGACGGCGGATTGGGCCCGGCTCCCCTACGACGTGCTCGACCGGATCGCCTCGCGGATCGTCCGGGAGGTCCCCGGGGTCAACAGGGTTGCCTATGACGTCACCTCGAAGCCGCCCGGAACGATCGAGTGGGAATGATGCTCAGCTCATCACCAGCTTGACTCGTCTCGCTCCCACCTCCACCGAGGTTTCGTTTCGATAATACGGCGGGAGGTGGTCACCGTGACCCGACGTCCGCTGTGGAGCAAGGCCCTCGTCTCGCTGCTGGTGGTGACTCTCTGTGGTGGGGTGCTGGTCGCACCGAGTGTGGCCCACGACAGCGGGAGCATCACGCACAACTGGAGCCGCCATTACAAGCGGCTGGCGAAGAAGATCTTCTTCACGAAGCGACAGTCGAACACGAGGTTCATCAACATCGGTGAGCAGGCGAGCAACTCGACCCTGCTCGACGGACTGGATTCCACCGACTTCGCCTCGTCCTCGCACACGCATTCCGGCGCCGACATCACCTCCGGGACGGTGCTCTCGGCCCGGATCGACGCCCTGCTCGCGCGCGATGCCGAGGTCTTCGGGATCGTGACCGATGCCGATGGCACGGGCAGTGGCCTCGATGCGGATCTGCTCGACGGGATGAACGCGAGCGCGTTCGCTCAGGTGGGTCAGTCGATGGCCGCCCTGTGGTTCAAGGACAGCGCCGACACGCTGCCCATCCTGGCCACCTCGGAGCGCGTCGTGTTCATCGCGCCCGAGGACGTCACGATCACCGGTGTGACGATCGAGCCAGCCGCGGCGCTCACGGCGAGCGATACGAACTACGCGACGATCACCGTCTCTCGGCGCGACGCCACCGGAGGGAACCGGGTCACCGTGGCGTCGAGGAGCACGCAGACCGCGGGCTCCGGTGGAACCGGCTCGTGGACGCTCTTCGGCACGGTGTCCATGGGGACGCTCTCGAACACGTCCGTCGCCGAAGGCGAGAAGCTCACGATCGAGGTCACCAAGACCGGCCTGGGCGTCAGCCTCCCCGTGATGGTGGTCCAGGTCGAGTATTCGATCGACTGAGGACCGCTCGTCCTTAAGGCCGGCTTGGGGGAGCCTCCCGTAGCCTGGGCTGATGGGCATGGATGGCAGGGTGCTCGCCGACCGCTACGCGGTCGGCGAGCTCCTCGGCCGCGGCGGGATGGCCGAGGTCTATCTGGCGACCGACCGGGTCCTCGACCGGCGGGTCGCCGTCAAGGTGCTGGGGAGCTGGCTGGCGGACGACGGCACGTTCGTGGAGCGGTTCCGCCGTGAGGCGTTGGCGGCCGCCCGGATCTCGCACCCCAACCTCGTGGCCGTGTTCGATGCCGGCACGGACGACGAGATCCATTACATCGTGATGGAGCACGTGCCGGGGGAGACGCTCGCGGACGTGCTCCGGCGAGAAGGGCGGCTCGCTCCCGGCCGGGCCACCGGGATCGCCGGGAGCGTCGGCGACGCGCTGGCGGTCGCGCATGCCGCCCGGATCGTGCACCGCGACGTGAAGCCGGCGAACGTGATGCTCACCGGCGACGGGCGGATCAAGGTGATGGACCTGGGGATCGCCCGTGGTCTCGACGGGGAGGACATCACCCGAACCTCCTCGATCCTCGGCACCGCCGGCTACGTCTCGCCGGAGCAGGCCCGCGGCGAACCCGTGGACCATCGCTCGGACATCTATTCGCTGGGCTGTGTGCTCTACGAGATGCTCACGGGACGGCAACCGTTCGACGGCGACAACCCCGTGGCGGTGGCCTATCAGCACGTCCACGATGCCCCGACCCCGCCCTCCTCGCTCGAGCCCTCCGTGCCGCCCGCGCTCGAGGCCGTGGTCCTGCGCGCGATGGAGAAGGATCCCGCGGCCAGGTACCAGAGCGTCGTGGACATGACGGCGGCGCTGGAGGACCGGACGGAGCCGGTGCCGCCGGTCGACCCGACCCGTCCGCTCCCGGTGGCGATCCCCGCGACCTCGGCCGCCGGGGGCGATATCCCCACGGCTCCCACCGACGGGTTGCCGCGAAGGGCCGACCGGCCTCCGCCCCGTCGTCGGTTGGTTCCGCTGCTGATCGCCGCGGTCGCGCTCGCGCTCCTGGGAGGTCTCGCGTTCGCGCTGTTCGGCGGTGAGGATCCTCCCGACGGCGCCACGAGGTCGCCGAGCCCGTCGGCGAGCTCGTCACCGACGGACTCCCCATCTCCCTCCTCCTCGTCGCCCTCCGCGTCCCCGACCCCGCCGCCCGACGACCCGGTCAACGCGGCGGTGACCGCCCTCCAGGACGTCGTGGCGGAGGGCGTCGCCGAAGGCAGGATCTCGGAGAAGGCCGCCCAGGAGATCGCGAAGGGGCTGGAGGAGTCACTCGAGAAGTTCGCCGACGGCGACGCGGAGGAGGCGATCCACAAGCTCGAGGACCTCGAAGAGAAGGTGGATGAGCTCCTGGAGCACGAGGAGATCCACCAATCCCAGGAGCAGAGGATCGACGGCGCGATCGAGGAGCTCGCCGAGCAGATGTTCCTCGCCGCGTCCTCCGACGAGGATTGACCCCTCTACACGTCCTCCGGTCCCTGCAGCAGCGTCGCCGTCACGATCAACCGTTCACGGCTCGAGTACTTCGGGTGACACGTCGTCAGGACCAGCGTGGGACGGGCCGTGTCGACGATCGCCGCCCCCGACCCCGCCTCGGGCAGGAGGTACCGACGGTTCACCTCGTAGCGATAGGTCCCGTGCTTGGTGATCAGATCGATCCGGTCGCCGACGGCGACGCGGTCGAGGTTCAGGAAGGGATGGAGGTACGTCGTGCGGTGCCCCGCGATCGCGACCTGACCGGTCCCGTCCCACGGATCGGCGGAATCGGGATAGTGGGTCGGTCCCTTCTTCAGCTGTTCCATCCAGTCGTAGGACTGGAACGAACCGGGTGGCCCCTCGACGACGATGAAGTCGACGTCGATCGAAGGGATCACGATCGCCGCGTACGCCTCCCCGGGGAGGTAGCGCTCGTCCTCGCCCGGCGGGGTGGGGTGCTCGAAGAGCGGCCGGATCTCGTCGCCGAGCTGCTCCTGCGCGCGGGCCGTCTCCAGGCCGGTGCCCCACAGGAGCCAGCCCACGTACCCGCCGAGACCGGCGGCCGTCATCAGGCAGCCGAACCCGAACGCTCGGAGGGCAGCACGGATCCGCGATCGCTCCCGCATGCGCTCACCGTACCCGGGGATGTCGCCTACGGCATCTGCCGAAGGTCCAGGTCAGGGCACCGGTCGCCGGTCGGGTCGCGAGGCCGCGTTAGCATCGTCGCGTGAGTGTCACCTCCCCCCTCCTCGACGGCCTCAACGACATCCAGCGGCAGGCGGTCCTCCAGACGGAGGGTCCCGTGCTGATCGTCGCGGGAGCGGGGTCGGGCAAGACGAGGGCGCTCACCCACCGGATCGCCTACCTGATCCGGGAGTGCGGGGTCTCGCCGGGGGAGATCCTCGCGATCACGTTCACGAACAAGGCCTCACGGGAGATGGCCGAGCGCGTCGGAGACCTCCTGGGCGGCCCGATCTCGCGCGGCATGTGGGTCCTGACGTTCCACTCCGCCTGCGCCCGGATCCTCCGGAAGGAGCACACCCATCTCGGGGTTCCGTCGAACTTCACGATCTATGACGACGGCGACACGGAACGGTTGATCGCCGGCATCTCGCGCGACATGGACATCGATCCCAAGCGCTACCCGGCGAAGGCCATCGCATCCGCGATCGGGAAGGCCAAGGACCGGGTCCTCGGCCCGGCGGAGTTCGCCGATCTGACGTCCAACCTGTACGAGGAGACGGTCGCCCGGCTCTACACCGAGTACGAGCGGCGCAAGCGCGATGCCGGCGCGCTCGACTTCGATGACCTGATCAGCGAGGCCGTCCGGCTCTTCCGCGATCACACGGAAGTGCTCCAGCACTACCAGGAGCGGTTCCGGTACATCCTGATCGACGAGTACCAGGACACGAACCGCGCGCAGTACGAGCTCGTGAACATGCTCGCGGAGAAATACCGGAACATCTGCGTCGTCGGCGACGCGGACCAGGGTGTCTACTCCTGGCGAGGCGCCACGATCCAGAACATCCTGGATTTCGAGCGCGACTACCCGGACGCCGCCGTGTTCCTGATGGAGCAGAACTACCGCTCGACGCAGAACATCCTCACGGTCGCCAACGCGCTGATCGAGAACAACGTCCAGCGGAAGCCCAAGAACCTGTGGACCGAGGCCGGTTCCGGGGACCCGGTGGTGCGGGTGCGCGCCAACGACGAGCACAGCGAGGCCTACTTCGTCGCTCAGGAGATCGAGCGCCTCCGGAGCGAGGAGGGGTTCCGTTACCGCGAGGTCGCGATCTTCTACCGCACGAACGCGCAGTCCCGCGTGATCGAGGACGTCCTGATGCGGGTGGGGATGCCGTACCGCGTCTTCGGCGGCGTGCGCTTCTACCAGCGCAAGGAGATCAAGGACGTCCTCGCGTACCTCCGCCTGCTCACGAACCCGCAGGACGTGATCTCGTTCCGGCGGGTCGTGAACACGCCGAAGCGGGGGATCGGGGATGCCACCGTGGCCGCCGTGGAAGCCTTCGCGCGCGACGAGGAGATCGACGTGATGGAGGCCTGCCGCCGTGTGGACGAGATCGCCACGCTCGCGTCGCGCGCGAAGGGTGCCGTCGCGGGCTTCAACCAGGTCATGATCGCGATCGCCGGGCACTTCGCGGACGGCGCCGGGCCGGCGCGGATGGTGGAGTTCGCGGCGCAGGAGTCCGGCTACCTCATGGAGCTCGAGGAGGATCGCACGGTCGAGGCGCAGGGGCGGATCGAGAACATCCAGGAGCTCTCGGGTGTGGCCGCGGAGCTCCTGGCCCGCGACCCGGATGCCGGCCTGGACGCGTTCCTCGAGCAGGTCTCGCTGATCGGGGAGCAGGACGACTACGACGAGGAGGAGTCCTCGGTCACGCTGATGACGCTGCACATCGCGAAGGGACTCGAGTTCCCCGCGGTGTTCATCGTGGGGCTCGAGGACGGGATCTTCCCGCACTACCGGTCGATGACCGACTCGGCGCAGCTCGAGGAGGAGCGGCGGCTGCTCTACGTGGGGATCACCCGAGCGCAGAAGCGCCTCTACCTGTGCCACGCGTGGGGCCGAACGCTGTTCGGGCAGACGAACTACAACCCGCCCTCGAGGTTCCTGAACGAGCTGCCACCGAACCTGCTCGACGTGCGGGAGGAGGGTGGCTCCGGGCGGGGCCGATCGCATCCGCGCGATGCCGCTCGCGGCGGCCGCGCGAGCCGGACGGAGCGTGGGTACACGGTCGTCGGGCTCCCCGGGAAGGGAGAGGTCGACGTGGCGCCCACCGGCTCGTGGGCGCCCACGCCACCTCCGAAGCGCGAGATCCCCACCGTCGCCGAGGGGGACACGGTCGTCCACGAGCGCTGGGGCGAAGGGGTCGTGGTGGCGATCAAGGGACACGGGGACGACACGGAGGCGACGATCGCGTTCTCCGAGGCGGGGGAGAAGCGGCTGCTGCTCTCGTACGCACCGCTGACGCGGGTGGGGTGATCCTCAGTCCCCGTCGGGGAAGGGGAGCGTCCTGGTCCCACGGACCGCATCCCAGGCGATCACGGTCCTGGGTTCGGCGAACGAGATGAACCCGGCCGAAACCACGTCGATCGAGAAGGCGTGGAACGCAGGCTCGTCCGGCGCCCAGTCGATCCGAGCCCGGAGGGCCTCGCGGTAGGCCTCCCGGAGCTCGGGATCACGGACGTCGATCGCGCGTCCGGAGATCTTCGCGTCTCCCTCGGTGCCCATCCGGTCCGTCGTGCAGGAATGAAGGACGCACCGTGGATCGCGGAGGAGGTCGACGGCCTTCCGGCTCTGCCACATCATGCCGAGGATCAGATGGCCCGCGACGAAGTCGAGCTCGCAAGGGCTGATCCGCGGCGACCCGTCGGCCCGGAGGGTGCCGAGCATGCAGAGTTCCTGGCGGCGGAACCGTTCCTCCGCGCGTTCCGCGATCTCCGGGCACGCCGTCGCGAACCCGTCCCAGCGCATGCCCCGAGCCTCCGTCGTCACGTCGACAGGCGCTCCAGCACGTTCCGGGTGATGCGGCGCACGCTCGCGTCTCCTCCTTCGATGCCGTAGGTCCAGTCGGTGCAGCCGGCGTTGAACACGGTGCCTCCGCCCGGGTGGTCGAAGGAGGCGACGACCGCGTGGTTGTGCCGGATGCGGTGCAGCTCTTCCCGCCAGCCGTCACCGAACAGCGCCTGGGCGACGTGCTCGAGCTCTCCGGGCTCGTCGGCGTACCGCGACGGCTGCTCGTCCTGTGACCAGAGCGTCGCCGGCGCCGTCGCCAGGACCTGCAGGGTGTCCGGAGCTCCGTCCGTGTGCGTGGGAACCGGCAGACCGTCCTCGAGGGTCAGCTCGCACCCGTCCACCTCGTAGCCGACGATCGCGTCGGCGAGCCCCAACGCGTCCCCGTAGCGGAGGTCGGTCCCCTCGAACGCCCAGTGGTCCGCCCGCCACACCGTGTACGCGCCGGACGCGCGAGGGACGCCGAGCCCGTAGCGCGAGTAGCCGCCTCGCGAGAACGACAGTCCCGTCATCGCCGCTTCGGGCCGGCCGACCCTCCGGTCGGGCCACGCTCCGGTGAGCGTTCGCTCCTCGGGTGTCCCGAGCACGGGATCCTCCGCCGCCCGGTACTTGAAGCACGTCATCCCACGGTGACCGCCGTCGAACCGCACCTGCCACCAGCACGTGTTCCCGCTGAAGAAGGCGGCGTTGCC
>JBOGVC010000101.1:0-13439 GCA_050695275.1 Actinomycetota bacterium
GCGGCGGGAACCGATGGTCCGTCCCGTGGCGGGGGAGGAACGCGACCGTGCGATCGCCGACCGTCCCGATGGTGATCGGCGCGGACGGCGCGCCGAACGGCGTCTCCACCTCGATGGTCGTCGTGTCTTCGAGGAACGCGTAGAATCCCGACCCTCCGATGACGCCGATCTCCGGGCGGGCGTCGGTCACGAGGGCGCCGGCTCCTTCTTCGCGGGCGCGGACGACTTCTCGGACCCGCCGGAGGAGCCCTTCGAGCTCGTGTCCTTCGATCCGTCGCTCGACGCCGCGCCCTCGGACTTCGTCGCGCCTTCCTTGCTCTCCCCAGACTTCTTCTCGCCGTCGGATCGTGACTCGGCCGACGACTTCGACTTCTTCCCGTGGTCCGTGGCGTAGAAGCCGGAGCCCTTGAACGAGATCGCCGGCGGCGCGAACACCTTCCGGAGGCTGCCGCCGCACTCCGGGCACATCGTCAGCGACTCGTCCCACATCGACTGCACGATGTCGAACGTGTGGCCGCAGTCGCGGCACGTGTACTCGTAGGTGGGCATCCGGAGCCAGTCTACCCGTGGCCTTCTGCACGGCTGACATCTTTTCTGCGACCCGAGTACCGTTGCGACCGTGAAGGTCCAGAACGCGGTCATCCCGGTTGCGGGACTCGGCACGCGCTTCCTCCCGGCGACGAAGGCGACCCCGAAGGAGATGCTGCCGGTCGTCGACACGCCCGCGATCCAACTCGTCGTGGAGGAAGCTGTGCGGGCCGGGATCACCGACATCCTGATGGTGACCGGTCGCGGGAAGCGATCGATCGAGGATCATTTCGATCGGTCCGCCGAGCTGGAGCACTTCCTGGAAGCGAAAGGCAAGTTCGACGAGCTGAAGCAGGTGCGCGCGATCGCGGAGCTGGCGACGATCTACTACACGCGGCAGCGGGATCCGCTCGGCCTCGGCCACGCGATCGCCTGCGCCGAGACGCATGTCG
Organism: Actinomycetota bacterium; assembly: GCA_050695275.1. Classification (GTDB taxonomy): domain Bacteria; phylum Actinomycetota; class UBA4738; order UBA4738; family HRBIN12; genus JAJNBA01. The sequence goes on from JBOGVC010000101.1 coordinate 981, forward strand.
GCGACAAGCCGTTCGTCGTGATGCTGCCCGACGATCTCGTGCGGCCCAAGACGCCCCTGCTCGACCGGATGCTGAAGGTGCACGAACGCTACGGCCGAAGCGTGCTGGCGGCGATCGAGGTGGGGCGCGACGAGGCCTCGCTCTACGGCATGATCGAGCCGGAGCCCGTGGAGGAGGACCTCGTGCGCATCGTCTCGATCATCGAGAAGCCGGCGCCGGAGCGATCCCCGTCCACCCTCGCCGCGATCGGCCGCTACGTGTTCACGCCGGAGATCTTCGACGCGCTCCGCGAGACCCCTCCGGGTCACGGCGGCGAGATCCAGCTCACTGACGCGATCAACCTGCTCGCCCAGGAGCAGGCCGTGTACGCGTTGACGTTCGAGGGCCGGTTCGACGTGGGGAATAAGCTCGACTACCTGCGCGCGACGGTCGAACTCGCCCTCGACCGCGACGACATCGGCTCGCAGTTCAAGGCCTACCTCGCGGAGCTCGCTCGCCGAGAGAGGCTGGGCTGAGTCGCACGCCAGGGTTCGCCTCCGCTGGGGCCCGCCTACACTGACCGCCATGGCGGCCCAGCCCCACGACCACGACGCACCCGATGGACTGCTCTCCGTCGAGGAGGCCCGGGAGCTGGTGCTCGGCGCGATCCACCCGCTCGCTCCGCTCCGTCTGCCGCTCACGGACGCGTACGGCTGCGTGGTAGCCGAGGACGTCGTCGCCACGCACGATCTCCCCGAGTTCGCGTCCTCCGCGATGGACGGGTTCGCGGTGCGAGCGTCCGACGTCGCCGATGCCACGCCGTCGCAACCCGCCGAGCTGAAGATCGTCGGTCGCGCGCTGATCGGCCACGAGCCCGAAGGGACGGTGGGCGCCGGCGAGGCGATGCACATCGCCACGGGCGCGCCGATCCCCGGGGGCGCCGACGTCGTCGTGCCGATCGAGAACGCGGTCGTCGACGGGGATCAGCTGGTCCGGCTGCTCGACGGCCCGGCGGCCGGCACGCACGTGCGTCCGCACGGGGAGGACGTCCGCGAGGGCGACGTCCTCGTGCCCGCCGGCAAGCGCCTCGGCGCCCCTGAGCTCGGACTGCTCGCGGTCGCCGGCCACCCGACCCCGCTCGTGCACCCGCGGCCTCGGGTCGTGGTGCTGTCCACTGGCGACGAGCTTGTGTCGCCGACGGAGACGCCGGCGTTCGGGCAGGTGCGGGACGCCAACTCGGCGCTGATCTTCGGCGCGCTCCGAGAGATGGGCGCGATGCCGGTGATGGCGGGGATCGTGCGCGACGACGTCGAGTCGCTCCGCGAGACGATCTTCAGCTTCGAGATCCAAGCCGACGCCTTCGTGTCGTCGGGCGGTGTGTCCGTGGGGGAGCGCGACGTGGTGAAGGCCGCCTTCTTCCGACGGGGTGACGTGGACTTCTACAAGGTGGCCATGCAACCCGGGATGCCGCAGGGGTTCGGCCACGTCGAGGGCAAGCCGTACTTCGGGCTCCCGGGCAACCCGGTCAGCGTGTTCGTGAGCCTCGAGGTCTTCCTCCGACCGGCGATCCTCAAGATGATGGGTCGGACGCACCTGTTCCGCCCCGAGGTGACGGCCACGCTGACCGAGGACGTCCGGGGACCCCGCGGGAAGCTCCAGTACGCGCGGGTCGAGGTTCGTCGCACGCAGGGCGGCTGGTCCGCCACGCCGACGGGCGCACGGGGATCGAACCTGATCTCGACCGTCGCCCGCGCGAACGGGTTGGCGATGATCCCGGCGGGCACCGACCTCGCATCCGCCGGGTCGACGGTAAAGGTGATGTTGTTCCGGTCCTCGGAGGACTGAGTGATCGGCGGAGAGGGCTTCGAGCACGGGCGACTCCAGGCGGAGCTGTCGGCCCGGATGGTCGAGGTCGGCGCGAAGGAGATCACCGACCGTGAGGCCGAGGCCGAGTGTGTGGTCACGATGACCCCGGAGGCCTGCGCCCAGCTCGTGGCCGGGACGCCGAAGGGCGATCCGATCGAAGCCGCGCGGATCGCGGGACTCATGGGCGTCAAGCGAACCCCCGACCTCCTGCCCTTCTGTCACCCGATCGCGGTGACCGGTGCGGAGGTGCGGGTGGAGCCCGACGAGGCGAGCGGCAGGATCCGTGTGTGGACGCGGGTGCGGGCGCGCGACCGGACCGGCGTGGAGATGGAGTCCCTGACGGCGGCGGCGGTGGCCGCTCTCAGCCTGTACGACACGGCGAAGGCCTACGACCGGGCGGCCCGGATCGACGGCCTGCGTCTGCTGGCGAAGTCCGGAGGCAAGTCCGGCGACTACGCGGCCCCGAGCTGATCCTGACCCGGCGTCCCGTCCGGCAGCCGGGACTCGCACTCCATGGCGCTTGTGAAAAAGTTCTTGGGATCACATCGATGTGATTGAGGACCCCTATATGTGGTGCTACGGTGCCGTCCCAGCCTAGATGTTGTGTCGAACCGGGAACGACAGAGGCGGAGGCTGGGCGCATTGGATTGGCTGCTCCTCGCGGCACTCGGCATCATGTGGGCCGCGTTCCTGCTCCCACTCACGAAACGACGACGCTCGATGTCGGCGTCGGTCGAGGATTTCGAACGTAGGATGGAGTTCTTGGCACACGCCGAAGTGAACGGCACCACCGGACGTTGGATCGTGACTCCCCGGAAGGGGGCTCGCTTCGTCGGTGACGCAGAACGCCGCAAGGCCCGCGTCCGTGACCGCCGCCGGCGCGTCCTCGTCTTCCTGATCGAGGCCATCGGCATCTCCTTCCTGATCGGGCTCGCCCCTCCGCTCCGCGTCGTCTGGAACGTCACGCTGGCGCTGGCGATCTTGCTGGGCGCCTACATCTGGATGCTGATCTCGATGAAGCACCGGAGCGTGGCCAACCCGCAGGAGGTCGTCCGCAACGCGCGGATCCCGGGCGACCACGCAGCCGCCTTCGCGGCTCGGTACGTGATCGAGGGTCGGAACGGGCACGCGCACGAACGGTTCAACGGTCTCGAAGGTCTCGCGGAGAGCGACCGGGTGCACGTCGTGGTCCGACCCGCCTCCGCCGGCTGAGTGGATCTCTCCGACCTCGCGCGTTCCATCCACGCCCGTCTCGACGCCAAGAACGCCGCCCGGGAGCAGGCCTTGCCGGCCGCGCGCCGCTCGATCCGCGCGAGCGCGAACGCGATCCGTGCGATCCATCGACTGGAGTTCGACACCGCGAAGACCCTGATCGGCGAGTCTCGCGCGTCGTTGGACGAAGGGCTCGACGCCGTGCACGATCACGCCGACATCCGCCACGCCGGCTACCTCCAGGACGCCCAGAAGGAGTACGCGGAGGCGAACCTCACGATGGCGCTCGTCACGGGCGACGACCTGCCGGGCCCGACCGACCTCGACGTCGAGGATGCGGCCTATCTCGGTGGGATGTCCGACGCGATCGGCGAGGGCCGGCGGCGACTCCTCGATCTGCTCCGTGAAGGTCGCGTGGCGCAGGCCGAGGAACTGCTGGACGCGATGGAGGAGATGTTCGGCGTCCTCGTGGCGATGGACTACCCGGACGCGATCACGATGAACCTCCGGCGCGCGACGGACGTCTCCCGCTCCCTGATCGAGAAGACCCGCGGCGACCTGTCGATCTCGGTGGTGCAGAAAGATCTCCGCGACGCGCTCGACCGGCACGCGGACGAGCTCGGACGCGACCGGTCGCAACCGGACGCCTGAGGGACCTCTGTTACGCTGCCCGACGTCCCGGGGGTGTAGCTCAGCCCGGTAGAGCGCTGCCTTCGCACGGCAGAGGCCAGGGGTTCAAATCCCCTCACCTCCACGCACGATCCGATCGGTCTCGCCCGCGGCCCCTGCTGTGGATCCCGATGGGCATCCGGCGCCGGGTCGGGCGTAGGTCGTTGAACCGGTGGGATCCACGGTCAAGAATCGGCCTATCCCGTGCCGATAGCCGGGACATCCGACGAGGAGGATCGTCCATGCGCTCCGAACGCATCAACTTCCTGGCGGTAGCGACCGCCGTGGCGGGATTGACCGGCTTCATCGGCATCTACGCGAAGTGGTTCAGCTACTCCTATCCGGTGGACGGTGGGGTCGTGACCATCTACCTGGACGGAACCTGGGACGGGACGGGCGCCATCGCGTTCGCCGCCGGGATCGGCGCCCTGCTGTTCGGATGTGCCTACATCCTGCTGGTGGATCCGGCGATCCGGCGCATCGTCGCACTCCTGATGGTGATCTCGAGCATGGTCCTCCTGGTCTGCTCTGCGATCGGGTTCACCCGCGTCGCCGAGGCGATCGGTCCGAACCCGTTCCTGCCGGGAGCCGAAGGCACGACGCCGTTCGAAGCGACCGTGGCCCTCGGTCTGGGGATGTCGCTGGCGAGCGGCATCATCGCCACCGTGGCATCGGTCCTGTTGGTCGCTCGGCGTGAAGCCGGTCTCGAAGAGCCCGCGGAGATGTCGGCGACCGCGACCGCCTGACCGGGTAGGACGTCGTACCTGCGGGTAGCCTTGGCGCCCGCATGGCGCGAACGACCTCCCAGCTGACGTGGTGGGACCGGCCCGGGCTCGAGGTCCGGGCCGGCCGACTCTCGATCGCCGGCCGCGACGCCGAATCGATCGCGCGCGAGCACGGAACCCCGCTCTACGTCCACGATCTCGTCCGCGTGGAGGAGCAAGCCCGAGGCCTCCAACGCGCGCTCGGCGCCGCTGGTCTCCGCCACCGGGTTCGGCTCGCGCTGAAGGCTCAGCGTGAGCCGGCCTTCCTCGCGTTCCTCCGTGCCCTCGGCGCGCCGGGTTCCCCGGAGAGCGTCGGGATGGACGTCTGCTCGCCCATGGAGATCAGGTGGGCGCTCGATCACGGGTGGGTGCAGGAGGAGATCAGCTACACGGGGACGAACCTGTCCGCCCGAGACCTCGACGCGGTGCTCGCGGCGGGGGTCCATCTGAACGTCGACCTCCTCACGCAGCTGGATCGTGTGGGGACGCGGGCACCTGGCTCGACGGTCGGCATCCGGATCAATCCGCGGATCGGGGCCGCCTACCCGGGCGGTGGCCAGACCTACGCGGGCGATCGGCCGACGAAGTTCGGGATCTATCCCGAGCGGCTCGGAGAGGCCCTCGACATCGCGCGTCGCCACGACCTCACGATCGACACGGTGCACGTGCACGCCGGCTATCTCTACCTCACGGATGCCCTGCCGATCGTCGACGAGACGATGCGGCGGGTGGCCGAGGCCACTCGGAGCCTGCTGGACGCGGGATGTCCGATCGTTGAGGTCAACACGGGAGGAGGGCTCGGCGTCCCGTTCCGGCCCGGCGACGAGCCCCTCGATCTCGAGGCCTGGGCGGCCGTCCTGGCCCGGCATCTCGGACCGCTCGACGTCGTCGTCGGGACCGAGCCCGGCGAGTTCTTGGCGAAGCAGTGCGCCGTCCATCTCGCGGAGGTCGTGAGCGTCGAGGATCGCGACGGGACCACCTTCATCGGACTGGACACCGGGTGGAACGTGATCAACGAGCACTTCGTGTATCGGATCCCCTATCACCCGATCCTGTGTCGCGCGGCCGATGCCGAGCCCGTAGCGCGCGTCACCGTCGCGGGGCACATCAACGAGGGGAACGACCTGCTCGCCGAGGACCATCCCATGCCGCCGGTCGAGGAAGGTGACATCGTGGCGATCCCCAACGTGGGCTCGTACAACGCGTCGATGACCTCCGTCCATTGCCTCCGCCCCGAGGCCTCCTCGGTGTTCTTCACCGATCGCACGTGACCGACCTCCCGGTCGCCGAGCGGTGGTTCCGAACGGAACGGGTGACCGAGGCGATCACGCTGCTCGTCGAGGACCACCTGGACGTCTTCTTCGAATCGAACGTCTGGCACGTACGCGGACGCGATCGCGACCTCGTGGTCGATACGGGCAACGGGATCGGCGACCTCCGCGGTGAGCTCGCCCCCTTGGTCGACGGCCGGCCGATCGTGGCGGTCGCGACCCACGACCACTTCGACCACATCGGGGGGATGTATGCGTTCGAGGAGCGCTGGTGTCATGCGGCCGACGCCGAGGGTCTGCGCGTGCCCGAGGGTCTCGCCCTCCTCCGGCGTGACTACCGACCCGGCCTGGAGGAGGAGATCCGCTGGTACGGCTACGAGCCGCCCGAGGTGGTGATCACGGCCCTCCCCAGCGCGACCTTCGACCTCGCCGGCTGGCGCACGTCGCCCGCGGAGCCGACGCGCGTCCTCGCGGACGGCGACCTCGTGGATCTCGGGGACCGCGCCTTCGAGGTTCTGCACGTCCCCGGGCACACCGCCGGCTCGATCGCGCTCTGGGACGCCGCGGCCGGTCTGCTCTTCACGGGTGACACCGCAGCGCTCGACGACCCTCTCTACGCCGAAGACGAGGCCGCGTTCGTGGCGTCGCTCAAGCGGCTCTCGGCGCTGCCGGTCGAGCTCGTCTGCGCGGGGCATTCCCGGCCGTTCGGGCGGGATGAGCTCGGAGCCCTGATCGGCGAGCAGCTCGCGTCGCGCGGCTGACGGGCGGCTCAGGCGAACCGCAAGGTGAAGACGGCGTCGGCGTCCGACCAACCGTCGAGCCCGAGACGGACCACGAGCGAGCGACACGTGTCGCTCCAGCCGGAGCCCGTTCGCCACAGCAGCATCAAGCGGCCGTTGTTGGACAGGTTCGCCTGGACCGATGCCGGCTGATCGGCACCGACCGCCTCACCGGTCGCGCACTCCACCCCGCGCACCAGCGGGTACCCGTTCGCGAACACGGATCCCTGTGGGTGTTCGCCGAGCTCGAGGATGATCGGGATCACGCGCCCCGCCGCGAACACCGACTGGTTCGTGATCGGCCCGCCGATGTCCCCGAACACCACGTACCCGTGAGTCGCGGACCCGACGTTCCCCTCCGCGTCCGTGGCGGTGACGGTGAACGAATGGGAGCCCGGGCCGTTCGGCACGATGGCGCCGTCCGCGACCGGTCCCTGGCAGGAAACCACGCCCGACCCACCGGCCTCGTCCGTGCAGAAGTAGTCGGCGACCATGCCCTCGCCGTCGGTCAGCACCGAGCCGTGTGCCGGCGACACGATCGTGACGGTCGGAGCGGTCTCGTCGGCGGGGCCCGAGAGCTCGAGCCGTCCCACGCGGTTCGTGCCCTGGGCGCTGAACCAGATCGCGCCGTCGGGGCCGGTCGTGATGCCGGTCGGAGAGGCGCCGTCGCCGAGGGGGATCTCGACGATCCCACCGTCGAGGCCGATCCGGCCGACGGCGTCGGCGGTGCCCTCGGTGAACCAGAGTGCACCGTCGGCCCCGGCCGTGATCCCGCTCACCCCGGCTCCCGGCGTGGGGACCGGGAACGTCGTGAGGGCGCCTCCGGTGGTCATCCGCACGATCGTGTTGGACGCGCGAGCGGTGAACCAGAGGGCACCGTCCGGGCCGGTGGTGATCCATCGCGGGCCGCTCGCGGTCGCCGGGAGCGGGAACTCCGTCATCGTGCCGTCGGGCGTGATCCGGCCGATCCTGTCGGCCGAGGTCAGGGTGAACCACACCGCACCGTCGGATCCGGTCGTGACGCTGAGCGGCGCGCCCCGAGGGGTGATCGTTGCCCATTCGGTGAGCTCCCCGTCCGAGGTGATGCGGCCGATCGCGTTGACGCCTCGCTGCGCGAACCAGATCGCGCCGTCGGGGCCGACCGTGATGCCCATCGGCGTCGCCTGGTCGCGGAGGTAGAACTCGGAGAGCGCCCCGTCCATCGTGAGCCGCCCGATCCGGTTCCCGTTCTGCTCGGTGAACCACATCGCTCCGTCGGGCCCACGGACGATGTCGAAGGGATCGACGCCTGACTCGAGGGGGATCGACGACGACGATCCGTCGGGAGCGAGCCGCGCGATCTCGGCCGCCGCGCGGTTGGCCACCCAGGTCATGCCGTCCGGTCCCGCGGCGAGTCCCTGTGGGAAGGAGTCCGATGCCGGCAGGTCGAACCAGCTGGGTTCGACGGCCGCGGCGGGCAGGCTGACGGCGCCGAACAGCGAAGCGAGGATCACCAGGGCGGATCCCATCACGATCGAGGCATGGTGCTTGCGCCGTACCATGTTTGGGGTATCGGCATCTCGGGTCGCTTCGCGCACCCGGCGAAGGTCGCGAGGCATCCCCCGGCTGGGGGAGGCCGAGAGTATGCTCCGCCGATGCCATCGGCCGAACCGCTCGTGGTGTTCGCCGGCCGTCTGCTCGATGTGACGACCGGCGACGTGCTCACCGATCGAGCGCTCGTGCTCGACGGCGATCGCATCCGCGACGTGGTCGAGGCGGGCGCGGCCCCGCAGGGCCGGACCATCGACCTGTCCGGACGGACGGTCCTGCCCGGCCTGATCGATTGTCACGCCCATCTGATCGGGGAGCTGGACGACGGTCAGGGGTACGCCTACCTCGTGTCGCGCTCCTCCGCGCAGGAGGCCCTCACGGGCGTGACGAACGCCCGCGCGACCCTGCTCGGTGGCTTCACCACCGTCCGGGACGTGGGGACGTTCCACGCGTTCGTGGACCTCGCGCTCCGTGATGCGATCGAGGAGGGCAGGCTCGCCGGGCCTCGGATGATGTGCGCCGGCGCGTACGTGACCTGCCCCGGCGGGGGCGGGGACATCACCGGTCTCCCGCCCGACGTGCCGGTGCCGAGCGAGCTCCGCATGGGCGTGTCCACCGGCCCCGATCAGGTGCGGGCGAACGTCAGGCGGATCTTCGAGGCGGGCGCCGACTTCATCAAGGTGATCGCGACGGGCGCGGTCCTCACGTCCGGGACGAACCCGGGCGAGCCGGAGTTGACCGAGGAAGAGATCCGCGCGGCCGTGGATGAGGCCGCGGCCCGGGGGACCCACGTCGCCGCCCACGCACACGGCGCCGAGGGTGCCAACCGGGCGATCCGCGCCGGCGTCCGGTCGATCGAGCACGGCTGCCTCATCGACGACGGGACGATCGACCTGATGCTCGAGCACGGGACGTACCTCGTCTGCGACATGTTCGACGGCGACTGGATGATCCAGGAGGGCCCCCGCCTCGGCTACTCGGACGAGGTGATGGAGAAGACGGAGATGACGAACGACGCGCAGCGCGAGAACTTCGCCAAGGCTGTCAAGGCGGGCGTCAAGATCGCGTTCGGGACGGACTCGGGGATCTATCCGCACGGGATGAATGCGAAGAACCTCGCCTTCCACGTCCGGTTCGGGCAGACCCCGATGGAGGCGATCCGCAGCGCGACCCTCGGCGCGGCCGAGCTCATGGGGTGGGACGATCGCGTGGGGTCCTTGCGACCGGGGCTGTTCGCCGACCTGATCGCGGTCGACGGCGATCCCCTGGACGACGTGACCGTGCTCGAGGACGTGCCCTTCGTGATGAAGGGCGGTCAGGTCGTCAAGGGCTGATCGGCGGTCCCACCGACGGCCCAGGGGCCGCGGAGGTTCTGCGATGATGGGCCACACCCGGACCGAGGAGTACAGCGATGTTCGAAGAGCAGCCGATGTCCGCCGCGGAGATCATCGAGAAGTCGAAGCGGTACACCCTCTACGACTGGCAGGCCCAGTCGAAGGCCTCGCCGATCGCGGTGGATCGAGCCGAAGGTGTGTACTTCTGGGACGTCGACGGCACGCGGTACCTCGACTTCAACTCGCAGCTGATGGGCGTGAACATCGGGCACGGGGACAAGCGCGTGGCCGACGCGATCTCACGGCAGGCCGAGAAGCTGCCGTACATCTCCCCGTTCATGGCGTACGCGACCCGCGCGCGCCTCGGCGAGAAGCTCGCGACCCTCTGGCCGGGCGACCTCGAGAAGACCTTCTTCACCCTCGGCGGCGCCGAGGCGAACGAGAACGCGATCCGGATCGCGAAGGCGTTCACCGGACGGCAGAAGATCCTCGCTCGGTACCGGTCGTATCACGGCGCCACCTACGCCACGATCAACCTCACCGGCGACCCGAGGCGATGGGCGAACGAGAACCCGCCGATGCCCGGGATCGTGCACGTCCTCGACCCCTACCGAGGGACGGCTCGCGGGACGGAGGATGCCGCGACGGCGCTCGCCACGTTGGAGGAGACCATCGAGCTCGAGGGCCCGCAGACGATCGCGGCGTTCATCCTCGAACCGGTCACCGGGACGAACGGCATCCTGATCCCGCCCGACGGCTACCTCGAAGGGGTTCGGGAGCTCTGCACCCGTCACGGCATCCTGTTGATCGCCGACGAGGTGATGTGCGGATTCGGACGTACCGGCGAGTGGTTCGCCGTGAACCACTACGGGGTCGTGCCCGACCTGATGACAGCGGCGAAGGGCCTCACGTCGTCGTACCTGCCCCTCGGCGCGGTCGCGATCAAGCCCGAGATCGCGTCGCACTTCGAGGAGAACGTCTTCTACGGCGGGCTCACCTACAACTCCCACCCGCTCTCGTGCGCGGCGGCCATCGCGGCGATCGCCGTCCTTGAGGAGGACGACCTCGTCGGGAACGCGAAGCGGCTCGACCCGGTGATGCGTCGTCACCACGAGGAGCTGCTGGCGAAGCACCCAAGCGTCGGGCGGGTCCGCAACATCGGCCTGTTCGGGATCATCGAGCTCGTGAAGAGCCGGGACACGATGGAGCCGATGTCTCCCTACAACGTCGTGAACGAGACGATGCAGGCGGTGAACAAGGGACTCCTCGAACGGGGGCTGTTCACGATGATCCGCTTCAACGGGATCATGACGAACCCACCGCTCTGCATCACCGAGGAGCAGCTCGAGGAAGGCTTCGCGATCATCGACGAGGTCCTCGAGGTCGCCGATGGTGCCGTCGCTTGACCGGCTCTCCACACGAGGGCTAGGTTGCGCCGAAGCGACCAACCGAACCGAATCAGACGGAGGGAAGATGCGAAGGGGCACATCGACGCTCATCCTCGTATCGGTGGCAGCACTCATGGCCACCGGACCTCAGGCGGGGGTCGCCGCCCCCGCGTGCACGATCAACGGTTCCGCCGGCGGTGAGGTGATCATCGGGACGACCGGTCGGGACGTGATCTGCGCGAAGGGCGGAGCCGACTGGATCGACCCGCGGGGTGGCAGGGATCTCGTCATCGCGGGTTCTGGCAACGACTTCGTCCGAGGATCGGACGGAGCCGATGTGCTGAAGGGCGGCTCGGGACAGGACTACCTCGTCGGTGGATCGGGACCCGACCGACTGCTGGGCGGCGACGGCTCCGACAGATGCCTCAACGTGAAGGACAGCGTCTCAGGGAACGACACGGCGAACGGCGGGTCGGGGACGGACATGGGTCTCAGGAATCCGGGAGACGTGTTCGTGAGCATCGAGGTCGAGGCCGGAGGGAGCTCCCCCTGCCCACCGCAACCCCCGAACCCGTTGTAGCCCGCCGCCCGGTCCCGCGACGGAGCCTCAGGCGTCCACGGCGGACCAGCGGTCGGCCCACTTGGCCAGGCCGTCGATCACCTTCGCGAGATCGCGCCCCCGCTCCGTGAGCGCGTACTCGATCAGTACGGGGGTGGAGGGAGTGACCGATCGTGTCAGGATGCCCGCCGCCTCCAGATCCCGGAGCCGATCGGACAGCACCGTGTCGGAGATCTCCGGGATCGCCGTGCGAACGACCGAGTAGCGGCCCGGTCCGCCGAGGAGCACCCACACGATCTGCGGCACCCAGCGCTGCCCGACGAGCTGGGCTGCCTGCTGGAAGCTCTCGCAGACCGCGCGATCCGTGTCCATAGCTGAATCTTAGCTGCTCATTTCTTCTTTGGTGCTGAGGAATACTGAGTATCTCTCCACGGTTCCGGGTAGGAGACCGGGAGGACGACGACGTGCTCGAAGGGAGCGCGTCGTCCGAGAGGAAGGAGTCTCTGCGATGGCAGAAGCGACGAAGGAGATCGGTGGCCTCCCGTTGCCACCCCCGGGCAAGTACGAGCTCGACATCGCCCACACGGCCGTAGAGTTCGTGGCCCGTCACATCCTCACGAGGGTTCGGGGCCGCTTCACGGACTTCTCCGGCTGGATCGACGTCGCGGAGAACCCGGAGGAGTCCTCGGCCCACGTCGAGATCAAGACCGCGAGCATCCAGACCAACACGGAGCAGCGGGACCAGCACCTGAAGAGCGACGACTTCCTGAACGTCGAGCAGTGGCCGGTCATGACGTTCTCGAGCACGGGCGTGCGGCACACCGGGGGAGCCACGTTCGAGCTCGACGGGGATCTGACGATCCGCGACGTGACCCGTCCCGTGACGCTCTCGGGTGAGTACCTCGGAACCGAGACGAACCCCTACGGGAAGACCGTGCTGGCCGCGACGGCGAAGACGACGCTCGAGCGGGAGGACTGGAACGTGAACTGGAACATGGTCCTCGAGACCGGCGGCTTCCTCGTCAGCAAGAAGGTCGACCTCGAGATCGAGGTCGAGGCCCTGAAGACCGGCTGAAACCGGCGCGTCACGGGGGCGTCGGGACCGGTC
>JBOGVC010000102.1:0-7436 GCA_050695275.1 Actinomycetota bacterium
ACCCACGGCGGGGCGCCGCGCAGCGCCCCCACGACGGAGGGTGGCTCTTCGATCGCCAGTCCGGCGAGGGTGCCCTCGTGCCGGGCCGCGGGGATCCACGGAGCGTGCGGGGCGCTCGGCGCGAACAGGAGGAAGAACGGCTGGGTCGCGGGCGCGGTCTGCACGAATCCGACGGCTCGCTCCGCCAGCCAGTCGGTGGCGTAGCGACGGACGAAGACGGGCGACCCTTGGTCGACGGCATGGAAGTCGCGATACACGGTCGCACCGGTCTGGTTCTGCTTCGCGAGGAACCGGTCCCAACCCGGTGGCACGAACGGGAGCCGCCCGAACGGGTACCGGTTCAGGTACTTGCCTACGAGGCCCGTCCGGTAGCCCGCGGCGTGGAGCCACGTGGCGAGCGTGGACGAAGCGTCGAACCTCCCTCCGTCGTCGTTGTCCATGACGCCGGTGTGCCGGGCGAACAGGCCCGTCAGCAGGCTCGCTCGCGCCGGGCAACAGAGCGGGGTGTTCGCGAACGTGTTCGGGAACGCAGCCCAGCCCGTCCCGGTGCGGGTGAGCTGCGACGAGAGCCACGGCATCGCCGCGAAAGTGTCCCATCGCTGGTCGTCGGTCAGGACGACGATCACGTTGGGCCGGTCATCCGCGCGCTGTGCGGAGGGCGATCCGACCGCCGCAACCGCGATCGATCCCAGCGCGAGGACGGCCGCACCGGCCATCCGGCGGCCGGGCGGCGCGAGCCTCACTCCTTCCGCACCTTCCAGATGTGCTCCGCGGGGAACGCCCGGGCCCACTCGAGGGGTGCGTAGTCGTCGTACGTCGTCGTCGCGTCGGCGGGCGGCCGCAGCTCGATCAGGTCCTCGATCGCGAGCCCGTTCGCGCGGAAGAGGCGGATCCACTCCCCGTACGGGAGCTGGAACTCGGTGGTCCGCCACGACGGGTCCTGCACGTCGATCGTCCGCATCTCGAAGTAGTCCAAGCGCATCTCGCGCGAGGCCGGCAGCTCCTCCTCCTGATCGCCCCACGCGACCCAGATCCACGGGGTCGTGCCATTGAACACGAGGCGACCGCCGGACCGGAGCACGCGTGCGACCTCGGGCACCGTCCGATAAGGGTCGGCGAACCCCATCACGCCGTGATCGCAGAAGACGAGGTCGAACGACCCGTCGCGGAACGGCAGCCGCTCGCCGTTCGCCTGCACGATCGGGAACCGGACGCCGCTCTCCTCGAAGTGAGCCGGCGCGTGCTGCAGCTGTGCCATCGAGAAGTCGATCCCCGTCACCGCCGCGCCGCGCATCGCGACCTTGATGCCGAACTGGCAAGCGCCGCATCCCAGCTCGAGCGCGCGGGCCCCGTCGACGTCGCCCAGCGCGTGGATGTCGTCCTCCAAGGCGTCGTAGACGCCCCACCCGAGACGGTCCCATCGGTTCAGCTGGGCTCGGTTGCGCTCCTGGTACTCGGCGGCCTCGTGCTCCCAGTGCTCGCGGTTCTTCCGCACGTGGGCCGTGGTCTCGCTCGCGACCTCGTCCTCCGATCGCAGCGTCATCGGTCGAGCCACCCGCCGTCCCGCTCGTGATCGGCCGCGACCAAGCCGGCGGCGATCGCGAGCGCGATCTCCTCCGGTCGCCGGCCGCCGAGATCGAGGCCCAGCGGACTGCGGATCCGTCGGAGCTCCTCGTCGTCGAACCCGCGACCCTTCAGATCTTCCACGTAGTGCGCGACGTGGCGCCGCGACCCCATCACCCCGATGAACCGGACGGGCGAGCGCAGCAACGCCGCGAGCATGTCGCCGATCCCGGGAGCGTCGTGGTCGGTGAAGACCACCTCGTCGCCGGGCGCGAGGGCCACCTCGTCCAGGGAGCGTGCCGCCGGCCCGTCGTCCGGCGCGACCCGCTCTGCCCGAGGCTCGAGCAGCAGCACCCGCCGCCCCTGTCGCTCCATCTCGGATCGGAGCGACCGCGCGACGTCGGTCGCCGACACGATCACGAGCCGAGGGCGCGCCCCGTGCGGCTCGAGGTACACCTCCACGTCGCCCTCGTCGTGGTGGAACGTGCGCATCTCGGGCTCGCCCGCGGCCTGGATCTCGGCCGCCGCGGCGACGGCCGCCGCGTCGAACTCCGCGCACCCCAGGGTGCCGCGCACCTCCCCACCGGGCACGATCGTCATCGCGTTCCCGACGGCGCACGGAGGCGATCCGATCACGCGCACGACTTTCGCTTCGACCCATGGTGTCGAACCCTCGTCCACGGACACCCGCGCGGGACGATCGGATGGAGGAGCGCTCGGATGAGCGCCGGTGGCACCGGCCAGGAGCTCCACCGCATGCGGGATCACGGGGAGCACCGCGGCGAGGGACTCGCGGACCCCCTTCGGGCTGCCGGGGAGGTTGAGGATCAACGAGGACCCGGCCGCACCGGCGACCCCCCGCGAGAGCGCCGCCATCGGCGTTTGCGCGAGCCCCGTCGCCCGCATCAGCTCGGCGAGGCCGGGCGCCTCGCGCTCGATCACGGCGCCGGTCGCCTCCGGCGTCACGTCGCGGGGACCGAACCCGGTGCCGCCGGTCGTGACCACGAGCCCGTTCGTCGCGGCCAGGGCGCGGAGCGCCGGCTCGATCTCGGTGCGCTCGTCCGGGACGACGCGCCGCTCCGCGACCTCGAACCCGGCCTCGCGCAGCATCGCCTCCGCGGCGTCGCCCGACGCGTCCTCACGCGTCCCCTGGGTCACACCGTCGGAGACCGTGAGGACCGCGGCGCGCCTTCCCGTTTCCATGGAGGGAGCCTAGCGCCGGAGGGGCACCCGTCCGCTTCCCACGCCACGGCGGGTGGCCGACCTAGGATGGAGCCGACACGGCCGAGGGGAGCACAGCCGAGGAGGCGCTGATGGAATGGGTCGATCGGCTCGCCGCAGAGCTCTCGCTTGATCACTTGTCCCCGCACGAGAAGGAGCACATCCTGACGGCCTCGCGCGAGGTGGCGCATCGCGTCGAGCGCAAGGCCACCCCCCTCGCGATGTACGTGCTCGGGCTGTCCGTCGGCAGCCAACTGACCGATCGCAAGCGGGACGATTCGATCGAGGACGCGATCCACGCCCTGCTCTTGCGCTTGCCCCCTGCCGACGAGAGCTGACCCGCTTCCCGCACCCGGCGGTAGGCTGGCTCCCATGACCGACAGGCTTCCCCACGAGGCGACGATGCCGCTGGACGGGCCGCTCGTGGACACCTACGGGCGGGTCGCGGACGACCTGCGGATCTCCGTCACGGACCGGTGCAACTTCCGGTGCACCTACTGCATGCCCGCCGAGGGGTTGGCGTGGCTCCCGAAGCACGAGATCCTGACGTTCGAAGAGCTCACCCGGGTGCTCGGCATCTTCGTCCGGCTCGGTGTCCGCAGCCTCAAGGTCACGGGCGGCGAGCCGCTCGTGCGCGCCGACCTCCCCGTGCTGATCCGCATGTTCCGCGAGGTGGGTCCCGACCTCGACATCTCCCTCACCACGAACGGCGTGCTGCTGGACCGGCTGGCGGAACCGCTGGCCGAGGCCGGCGTGGACCGAGCGACGATCTCCTGCGACTCGCTCCTGCGGCACCGCTTCGAGGAGATGACCCGGCGTGACGCGCTGGCGAAGGTCCTCGCCGGGATGCGGGCCGCGGAGGCGGCCGGCCTCGCGCCGATCAAGATCAACTGCGTGGTGATCGGCGGGACGAACGACGACGAGGTCGTGGACTTCGCTCGCTGGTCGAGGGAGACCGGCTACGAGGTGCGGTTCATCGAGTACATGCCGCTCGACGCGCAGCACGCGTGGGAGCGCGAGAAGGTCGTGCCGGCGGCTCGCATCCTCGCCGCGATCGATGCCGTGCACCCCCTCCTCCCCGAGGGCCACGCGAACGAGCCGGCCACGACGTGCCGCTTCGCCGACGGAGCCCCCGGACGGATCGGCGTGATCGCCTCCGTCACGGAGCCGTTCTGCGACACCTGCAACCGACTGCGGCTGACGGCCGAGGGGATGTTCCGGAACTGCCTGTTCGCGATGGGCGAGACGGATCTGCGGGCGCCGATGCGCGGAGGTGCCTCCGACGACGAGCTCGCGCTCCTGATCAGGCAAGGTCTGTGGACGAAGTGGTCCGGCCACCGGATCAACCACCCGGACTTCGTGCAACCCGAGCGATCGATGTCGATGATCGGCGGCTGATCGAGGCAGGTTCCGCCACCGCTCATCGTCTCGTCACCAGGCGTTCACCTCCGGCTGCGAGCCTGGCGTCGCCGTGGAGGCTGCGCCCCCTCTCCGGCGCGGGGAGCCGGCCGCAGGCCGGCTTCCCGCGTACCCTTCACAGGTTCTCGATCAGGAGCTTCGGCACGTCGTCGCGATCGAAGCCCAAGACCTGGGCATAGAACGACAGCTCCGCCTCGAGGGCGCTCCGGATCGACTCGGCCCTCCGGAAGCCGTGCTGCTCCCCCTCGAACAGGACATAGGCGTACGGCAAGCCCTTCTCCTGGAGGGCCTCGACCATGATCTCCGCCTGCCGTGGGGGCACGACGCGGTCCTCGGAGCCCTGCAGCAGCAGCATCGGACACGAGATCCCCGCCGTCGCGTGGATCGGCGAGCGGGCGCGGTAGCGCTCGGCCTCCTCGGGATACGGACCCACGAGCGTCCGGAGGTAGCCCGACTCGAACTTGTGGGTGCCACCGCTCACGAACGACTCGAGGTCGGCCAGGCCGAAGTAGCTCGCGCCGGCAGCGAACCCCTCGTGCATCGTCAGCGCGCACAGGGTCGTGTAGCCGCCGGCGCTCCCCCCGGTGATCAGGAGTCGGTTCCCGTCGACCTCGCCTTGGGCGGCGAGCCATCTCGCCGCGTTGATGCAGTCGGCGGTGTCGACGATCCCCCACGTCCCCTGCAGCCGCTGCCGGTACGCGCGCCCGAAGCCCGTGCTCCCGCCGTAGTTCACGTCGACGATCGCGAACCCGCGGCTCGTCCAGAAGTGGGTCTCGAGCGCGTAGCGGGGGATCGCCTCGGCCGTCGGTCCGCCGTGGCTGATGACGATCAACGGCGGGCGTTCACCCTCGGGGCCGACGGCGTCGGCGTTGCGCGGCGGATAGAAGTGCGCGAAGGCCGTGAGACCACCATCGGTCGGGAACTCGATCTGTCGAGGCGTCGAGATCCAGCCCCCATCGACATCGAACGAAGACGACGAGCGGAGCACATCGATCGACCGCGCGGTGACATCGAGGAGCACGATCTCGTCGGGGAGCGCCGGACCGCCGCCGACGTAGATCACCCGGTCGCCCTCCGCGTCGAGCCGGGGCCCCATCGCGGTGTGCGGGATGTCCAGGTCGATGAGCTCGCCGGAGCCGGGGTCCAAGATCGCGAGGTGCTGGACGCCGTCGCGCTCCCACAGACATGCGATCCGTCCGTCGCCGAGGAATCCGTAGGCCGTCATCCCGAAGACCCACTGCGGCCACCCGAACTCCGCATCGGCGGGATGGAGCGGCTGGATCTCGCCGTCGTGCTCCCTGTAGAGGTTCCACCAGCCGGTCCGGTCCGATGCGAAGTGCAGGTCGCCGGCCGGGCTCCACGCCGGCTGGAAGATCGACTCCTCCGCCGCACGGCCGGCGACCGGGCGGACGTGCACGAGGCTCCCGTCGTCGGTGAGCTCGCCGACGAAAAGCTCGCTGCCGTCCCACGGCATCCACGGGAGATCCCACTCGAGCCAGCACAGTCGCCCGCCGTCCGGGGACACGCGCGGCGTCGCGTAGAAGTCGCGGCCCGAGCGGATCACGACCGGTGCGGACGATCCGTCCGGCGGGAGCGCGACGAGCTCGTTCACGACCCCCGACGGATCGTCGGGGTCGGGGTGACGCTCCCGCACACAGATCAGCAATCGACCGTCCGGTGTGATGCGTCCGTCCGCGTACCGATCCCGGCCTCCGGAGTCGGCCGTGATCGCCACGGGTTCACTCCCCGGGTCCTGACGATAGAGGCGTTGGTCCGCGAAGTTCGAGAAGAAGGCGGTGCCGTCATGGACCAGGTAGGCGCCGCCGCCGTACTCGTGGGCGGTCGTGCGCACGTTGAACCCAGGCGGCGTGACGTCCTCCGGTTCGGTGAACGGCACCGCTCGGACCAGGACCGCCCTGCCGCCTTCGGACGGGCGGCTCTCCAGCCAGTACGCCGCGCCATCGTGCAGATGGGGCTGCAGCAGGTACATCTCGCCGGTCGACACCATCTCCGCGCCGATCGGCGACGACCACGTGCCGTACGGCGCCGCTTCCTTCATCTCGGAGCTCATCTCGGGCGCCGTGCCACGATCACCCTGGTCAACGGAAGCGGTCCGCCCTTCGTGCTCCGGATGTCCCGATACCCGTCACCCCGGAGCACTCCCTTCACGTGGTTGACGCGATCCGAGCTCACCTCGAGTAGCAGCCACCCGCTGGCCGAGAGCCACTCGGGTGCCTCCCGAGCGCTCTTCGAGATCAGACCGAGCCCGTCGGGACTCCGGTCCGTGAGCGTGTGCTCGGGCTCCCACTCGCGGATCTCCTCGGGCAGATCCTTGAGCTCGCGCATCGGCACGTACGGGGGATGGAGCGTGATGACGTCCACCGTGCCCCGCAGCGTCCGCGGCAGTCCGCCGAACAGATCTCCGGCGAAGAAACGGGCGCGCAGCCCGAGCCGTTTCGCGTTCACGCGGGCCAGCTTCACGGCGTCGACGGACAGGTCCGTGCCGACCACGTTCGCCCCGCGAACCTCGTTCGCGACGGCGAGCGCGATCGTCCCCGCTCCGGTCGCCAGGTCGAGATGGACCGGCCGCGATCGGCCGCGCAGGCGCCGCATCGCCTGTTCGGCGAGGAACTCCGACGCGTCCCGAGGCACGAAGACACCCGGACGCACGAGCAGATCCAGGCCACGGAACTCCGTGTACCCCTTGATGAAGGGGATGGGCTCACCGGTGGCGCGACGACTGACCAGTCGATCGAACGTCCGCCGCTGCTCGACCGTGACGTCGTCGCGCGGATCCGGCTCCTCGCCCAGGACGTGCCAGAGCAGGTCCTCCGCCTCGATCCGCTCCCGTCCACGCTGCCAGTGGTCGATCGCAGGCGAGGCCTTCAGGACCTTGACCGCGTCGTCCAGGACCGTGCGTGCCTTCAACGCCGGGCATCCTACCGAGTGGCGCTCGCTAGACTCGGATACATGCCCGGAACGAGGCCCGCGGATGGCGCGAAGTCGACGAAGACGACGAAGACGACGAAGCCTCGTCGCCCGCGCGCGAAGAAGTCGCCGTCGACGGCGGAGGATCTGCGTCTGACCGGAGACCGGCTCGTCGTCCAGCTGCCCGAGAACGGGGAGCGGAAGTCCGCGAGCGGCCTGCTGATCCCCGCCACGGCCGCGCCGGCGCCGAAGCGTCTCGCCTGGGCCGACGTCAAGCTCGTGGGCCCGGACGTGCGCGTCGCCGC
>JBOGVC010000103.1:0-4765 GCA_050695275.1 Actinomycetota bacterium
CTCCAGGGGACGGGCGCGGTCATGATCGCGCTCGTCTCGGCGACCGCCGTCGTGCATGCGTCCGGGAGCCCGCAGGACACCTTCCTCAGCGCTCTCGCCGCCGTCGTGGTGGTGATGGTCCTGTGCGGAATCGTCTTCCTGCGGCTTGGGTCTCGCCGGCGAGGTGATCTGATCCGCTTCGTTCCGTACCCGGTCGTCGGAGGGTTCCTCGCCGGCACGGGGTGGCTGCTCTTCAAGGGTGGGATCTACGCCTCCACGGGAACGCTGCTGCACCTGCGGACGATCCTCGCGATGGCCCGCGAGTATCAGGTCGTCCACTGGCTTCCCGCCCTCGCGTTCGGCGTGATCCTGCTCATCTCGGTACGGGTCGTGAAGCGACCGCTCGTGATCCCGGTCGTGATCGCGATCGGGTTCGTGGTGTTCGTGGCGGGGATGGTCGCGACCGGCTCGTCGATCGAGGACGTCCGTCAGGGGGGGTGGCTGCTGTTCGGGCCGTCCGAGACGCCGCAGCCGTGGCATCCGTGGACCCTCGAGGCGATCGCCGGCGCCGACTGGCTCTCCGTGCTCGACTCGTGGGCCGGGATCGCGACCGCAGTCTTCGTGGCCACGTTCGCGATCCTGTTCAACGTCAGCGGGATCGAGCTCGTCCTGGACCGCGACCTCGACACCGACAGGGAGGTCCGCGACGCCGGTGCCCTGAACCTCGTGTCCGGGGCACTCGGTGGGATCCCCGGCTATCACGCGCTTTCTCTCACCGCGCTCGCGGGGCGGATGCGCGTCGATGCGCGGATCGCGGGCTTGATCGCGGCGCTCGTCCCCCTGGCCGCCGTCGTGTTCGGCGGCTCGGTCGTGGGGTTGATCCCGCGGATGATCGTCGGGGGGGTCCTGGTGTACCTGGGGCTCGCCTTCATCGTCGAGTGGGTCTGGGACAAGCGGCGGTTGCTCCCGCCGCTCGACTACGCCGTCGTGCTCCTGATCTTGGCGGGGATCATCGTCTGGGAGTTCAAGATCGGTGTGCCGATCGGCCTGGCGCTCGCGGTGATGCTGTTCGCCATCAGCTACGGCCGGATCGATCTGGTGCACGAGGTCGCCTTCGGTGAGACCTATCGCAGCAACGTCGACCGACCCGCGACCGAGCGCGCCACGCTCCGCGGACTCTCGGACCGCGTGCAGATCCTGCGGGTGAGCGGGTTCGTGTTCTTCGGATCGACGAACCGCCTGCTGGAGCGGATCGGTCAGCGGGTCGAGGACACCCCACCCCGCTTCCTGGTGATCGATCTGCGTCGCGTCACGGGCGTGGACTCCTCGGCGGTCGTCTCGTTCGTGAAGGTGCTCCGCCTGGCGGAGGCCTCCGGGTTCGAGGTGGTGTTCACCGGCGCCACCGACCCGGTGAGCGCGCAGCTGGCCCGGGGAGGCGTGGACGAGACGCAGGAGCTCGTGTCCTTCGAGCCGGACCTGGACCGAGGGCTGCAGCGGTGCGAGGACGCGCTGCTCTCCGCCCCCGATCTGGCCGAAGCCCTGGCGGATCACCCCGTCGCCGTCGGCCCCGACGCCCTGCCACCGGACCTCGCCGCCCACCTCGAGCGGGTCTCGTTGCCCGAGGGCGCGGTCCTCCTCCACCAGGACGACCCGCCGGGCGACATCTACGTGCTCGAGTCCGGGCGCCTGGCCGTGGAGACCGTCACGCCTGAGGGCACGCGGCTCCGGCTGCGGACCCTCCGCCCCGGGGTGGTCGTGGGCGAGATCGCGCTCTACACGGGCATCCCGCGCACCGCCGACGTGGTAGCCGAGGCTCCGAGCGTGGTCCTGAGGATCAGCCGTGGATCGATCGAGCGCCTCGAGGCCGAGGAGCCGGAGCTCGCCGCGGCGCTCCACCGGTGGCTCGCCACGACGCTGGCGGAGCGACTCACCGACCGGATACGCGCGCTGGACTCCCTTCTCGATTGATGGTCTATCGCGGTCGGACCGGACTCAGCAGCCGAGGATGCCGGGCCACAGGTGCGCGACCTCGCGCTTGCAGATCGGGATCCGCGTCCAGTCGTCCGTCGCGAGGTCGGTCGCCCGCTCCCCTTGGTACGCGCAGGTGTCGTCGATGGCCTCGAGGTCCAGCGACCCGCCCTCGAGGGTCCATGTGTAGGAGCCTCGGACGCGCGAGCAGTTCGGGTCGTTGAAGAGGGTGAGTCTGTTCCCCTCGACCGTGTAGTGGCCGGTCGCATGGAACGAGGCCATCTGGTGGTCCACGAAGTACGCCCCCTGGAAGAAGATCAGCGTCATCACCCCGGGGTCGCGGGCGTACGGCAGGCACCGGCGACACGGGAACGGAAGCGCGTTGTTCGCGCCGCCCAGGTCGTCGAGCGTGAGGATCAACATGTACGTCCCGTCGATCTCGGTGGCCACGGCGTCGGGCGCCGGCTCCGTGTACGGGTAGGGACGCACGGTCGCCGGCAGATCGGCGATCGTCCGGGCCTTCAGCACCTCGTTGCCGGACCCGGCTGAGGGCGAAGGTGAGGCCGCGGTCGGTGGGGGAGCAGGTGCGGCGTCGCCCCAGGTCAGCGCGATCGCCGCGAGCAACACGGATGCAGCGGCCACCGCGGACGGCACGAGCCTGCCTCTCATCGACTGCGATCCTCGGGTCACGGGCAGTGGGTGATGATACGCGGGGCGCCCGTAGCATCCCGTGCCGTGATGGCGGACGTCCGACCGATCGAGGCCGTGGTGTTCGACATGGACGGCGTGCTGATCGACTCGGAGCCGATGTGGCGCGCGGTGGAACGTGAGGTGTTCGCGAGCGTCGGCATCGAGCTCACGGACGAGGACCTGTACCCGACGATGGGCGTCCGGGTCGCCGACGTCGTGGACCGCTGGTACCGGCGGCAGCCGTGGTCCGAACCCAGCCGTGCGCAGGTGGCGGAGACGATCGTCGACGACGTCGCCCGCGCCGTCCGCGAGCGTGGCGTCCTCCTCGACGGCGCACGCGGCGCGGTCGACCACGTCCGGGCGCTCGGGCTGGGCGTGGCGCTCGCATCGTCCTCGCCGATGCCCCTGATCCTGGCGGTCCTCTCTCTCGACGGGCTCGCCGAGCGGTTCGATGTCGTGGTCTCCGGCGAGGACGAGGAGCTGGGCAAGCCCGATCCCGCCGTCTATCTGTCCGCGGCGCGGCGGCTGGACGTCCCGCCGGAACGATGTCTCGCGGTGGAGGACTCGATCAACGGTGTCCGCGCGGCGAAGGCCGCCGGGATGCTCTGCGTCTCGGTGCCGGCCGTCGGGGGCCACGGTGACATCGCGTCCGAGGCGGATCTCGCCCTCGGGTCGATCGCGGAGCTCGACGATCGGGTGTGGGCGCGCCTCGGCACGGCCCCGCTAGCATCTCGAACGATGCGAGGCGAGGGATGAACGAGATCCCCACGGTCACACTGGCCAACGGGGTGGCGATGCCCGCGCTGGGGCTGGGCACCTCCCCGATGGGCGACGGGAAGGCGGAGGAGATCGTCGGGGCTGCGCTCCGGGCCGGCTACCGGTTGATCGACACGGCTGAGAACTACCGGAACGAAGGCGGCGTGGGCCGAGGGATCCGGGCGAGCGGCGTCGATCGCGATGAGGTGTTCGTCACCACGAAGTTCAACGAGCGCTGGCACGGCGAGGCTGAAGCGCAGCAGGCGTGGGCGAACAGCGCGGAGCGCCTCGGACTCGAGCGCATCGACCTGCTCCTGATCCATTGGCCCAACCCCAGGAAGGATCGCTACGTGGCTGCGTGGCGCGGCCTCCTCCGGCTCCTCGAGGACGGCAAGGTCCGCGCGATCGGCGTCTCGAACTTCAAGCCGCAGCATCTCGGCCGGCTGCTCGAGGAGACCGGGGTGACGCCGCACGTGAACCAGATCCAGTTGGATCCGACGCACAGCCGGCCGGAGCAGCGCGCGTACCACGCGGCGCATGGGATCGTGACCGAGAGCTGGTCGCCGATCGGCGCGGGGGGTGGCCTCCTCGCGGACCCGACGATCGTCGAGCTGGCCCGTCGTCGCGACACGACGCCGGCGCAGATCGTGCTCCGCTGGCACGTGCAGCTCGGACTCATCCCCATCCCGATGACGTCGAAGGCCGGGCGGCTCGCGGAGAACAGGGACGTCTTCGACTTCGAGCTCGACCAGACCGACATCGACGAGCTGGCGGCCCTCGACCGAGGCGACGACGGGGTCGTGGACGCCGACCGCTTCGGTCACTGAACGGGCGCTCCGTCGGTACGCTGAGCTCATGGCGAGGTCGGTGTGGCGCGGGACGCTCAGCTTCGGGCTCGTCGCGATCCCGGTGTCGTTGTATCCGGCGACCGAGGCGAAAGACGTTCGGTTCCACCTGTTCGACAGACAGGGACGGCGTGTCCGGTACCGCCGGGTCGTGGACGCGGGGCCGTCGGCGGCGCCGGAGGAGGTCGACGAGGCCAGAGACATCGGTGAGGCCGGAGACGTGAGCGAGGCGCAGGAACCCGCCAGGCGTCGGGTCGAGCCGGATGCGGCGGCCGGAACCGAGGTCGCGTACGAGGATCTCGTCCGTGGCTACGAGGTCGAGCCCGAAACCTACGTGTTCCTCGAGACCGAGGAGATCGAGCGCGCGCGACCCTCGCCCAGCCGCGTGATCGACCTCGAACACTTCGTCCGGCTGGAGGACATCGACCCCGTGTACTTCGAGAAGGCCTACTACGTGGCGCCCGGGCGCGGCGCGGAGAAGTCCTACGGCCTGCTGCTGCGGACGCTGAAGGAGACCGGGCGCGTGG
>JBOGVC010000104.1:0-4686 GCA_050695275.1 Actinomycetota bacterium
ACGTCCGGTGGGACGTCGTCGGCCTTCGTGGCTCCGACCAGCGGATGGACGAGCAGCCCGTCGACGATCTCGAGGGCACACTTCTGGATGTACTCGTGGGCCCGGTGGATCGGGTTCCTCGTCTGGAAGCCGACGACGGTCCGCCAGCCTCGCCGCTCGAACTCGGCCCGGGTCTCGGCCGGCGTCTGGCGATAGGCGAGGAAGTCCTCGTGGGGCGGGAGCGAGAGCACCTCGAGGGTCCCCGCCACGCATCGGTCGCCGGCCTCGTGAAGCGCCTTGACCCCGGGGTGCTCGAGGTCCTCGGTCCCGAAGACGGACGTCGCCTCCTTGGCCCGGTCGCGCTTGAAGATCTCGCTGATCCGAAGGACGGCGAGCGGCTCGCTCCCCTCGGCGGCGACGAGCGCCACCGCGTCGGCGCCACCGAGCCGGTGCGCACCGTCCTCGTCGACCGAGAGCGTGACCGGGATCGACCACGGGAGACCGTTCTGGAGGTGCATCGTCTCGAGCACCGAGTGGTAGTCGGCCTCGCCCGTGAATCCGGTGAGGGGTGAGAGCGCGCCGACGGCGAGCATCTCGAGATCCGAGAGCTCGCGTTCGGAGACGACCAGGGTCGGGAGGTTGCGAGCCTCCTCTCGGAGCGTCTCGGCGGCGGAGCCGTCGACGAGGAGCTGCACGAGCGTTCCCCCGTGCGGATCGATGGTGGGCATGAACGTTCTTCCTTCCATAGACGACGGAGACCCGGAGCGGTGATGCCGCGGGGTCGAGCACCCAGGATACGAGTTGGCCGGCCGCGCAGTCCTTCCCGACTCTTGGCCCAACTCTCCGCCTGAGGCCGCATCCAGCGAGCGGGGTAGACTGAGCGTTCCGACCCAAGGGCCGCGGTGCCGATGCAGACCCTGCTTTCCGATGACGAGATCGCCTCACTGAACGTCGACTTCGAGACGTTGCAGCCGAGCGACATCCTGGCATGGGCGCTCGAGAAGAGCGGCCTCGAGAAGCTGGCGATCGCCTCGGCGTTCCAGACCGAGGGGACCGTCGTGATCCACATGGCGACGCGGATCCGGCCGGACGTCCCGATCCTGTTCCTCGAGACCGGGTTCCAGTTCGCGGAGACGCTGGCGTTCAAGGAGCAGCTCGCGGAGCGGCTCGCCCTGAACGTCGTCGACCTGGTGGGCGAGTACTCGAACGACCGGCAGGAGGCAGAGTTCGGCGCGCGGTTGTTCGAGAGCAACCCGGAGATGTGCTGCGAGATCAACAAGGTCCGGCCGATGTTCGAGGCACTCAGGGGGCTGGATGCCTGGGTCACCTCGGTCCGCCGGGATTCCTCACCGACCCGTGCCGACACCCCCATCGTCGAGCGGTACGACCTCGAGCCGGGCAACGCGATCGTCAAGGTCAACCCCATGGCGAACTGGACCAAGCAGCAGGTGTGGCGGTACCTGAGCGAGCACGACCTCCCGCACAACCCGCTCTACGACCTGGGCTACTCCTCGATCGGATGCGCGCCGTGCACCCGGCTCCGGTTCGCCGGCGAGCCGGAGCGAGCGGGGCGCTGGGCCGGGATCGCCAAGTGGGAGTGCGGGATCCACGTGAACGAGTCGGCGCAGCAGGGACAGGTCGACCTCACGTCGTAGCCCGGCCGATCTAGGCGACGACCCAGAGCGCCTCGGGGGCCAGCGTCATCTCCAGCCGTCGATGCTCGCCGTGCATGTCCCCGTCCACCTGCACCGGGAACGCGGTGTCCGATGTCACCACCACGCTCGAGGCATCGTGGATGTAGTCGATGTCGCGACCCAGCACGTGCCGCGCCGAGCCGAAGACCTGCCACGCGATCCGTGGGATGCTCCGCCGCGCCAGCTTCCGCACCGAGAGCACGTCGAGCCCCGCGTCCAGTGACGCGTCGGGCGTCATCCGCAGACCGACACCCTTGTAGTACGTGTACGGATCGGTGCGCCCCACCATCACCGACAGCGAGGGCGTCGGCTCGCCGCCGTCCACCGACAGTCGCAGGTCCGGACGACGGCCCGCGTAACTCACCAGCAGCTGCCACGCGACCACCCGGAAGGCGACCCGATCGAACTTCTCCTTCGTCTTGGGGAACTTCGCATCGAGGCGCTTCATCGCCGCCGCATCCACGCCGGCACCGCAGTTGACGGCGAAGTACCGGCCGTCCGCACGACCGAGGTTGAGCTTGAAGGCGTCGTCGTCGAGCGCCTTCGAGATCAGCATGCCGGTCGCCTCGACGGGATCGAGTGGAAGCCCGAGCGCCCGGACGAGGATGTTGGTGGCGCCGCCAGGCAACGGCGCGAGGGCGGTCTCGGTTCCCGCGAGTGCGTTCACCGTCTCGTTGATCGTCCCGTCCCCGGAGAGCACCGCGACCATGTGCACACCCTCCGCCGCAGCTTGCGAGGCGAGCTCACGGGCGTGCCCCCGTCCCTTCGTCTCGACGACCTCGAGCCGGAAATCGGCCGACAGCGCCTTCTCGATCACCGCGAGGACGGGCTTCGAGTAGGTGCGGGCGACGGGATTGACGATGAGGAGGACGCGATGGAATCGCATAGGGGCGCTCAGTATGGCAGGGAGGGCTTTCCGCCGCGCACGCGTCCGGTATCCCCTTTACCCCCTCCAGCGAACGTGCTAGACACATCGGGGGGTGGGATCCATCGCGGAGCAACGGTCTGGCGGCCACACACGCGTGCGCTCGATCCGAGTGCACGTCTTCCTCCTATCGACGCTCCTGTTGACTGTCGCATCACTTGCACTGCCGGCTGTCTCGGCAGCTGTGATCCCATCGTTCACCGGCGTCTCGAGTCGGACCCACTCGTTGACGGAGGTGACGGACACCGCGGCGGAGCATGCGGAGCATCCGGAACTGCATCTCGTCTCCGCGATGGCGGCCTGGCGGGTCCTCGAGCCGGCAGATCAGGTGTTCGACTGGACGCAGATGGACGCGAACGCGGAGAGCGCCCGGGCCGGGGGCTATCGGCTGATCCTGCGGATCATGGCGGGCCGGGTGGCGCCCGGCTGGCTCCAAGCCGCGGGAGCCGAGCAGCTCCCCCTTCTCGGCACCGATCCGAACGCCGACGACTACTGCGATCACGTGACCGCGACCCTTCCATGGGATCCGGTCCTCGCGGAGCAGTACCGGCAGCTGATGCACGAGCTCGGCCGATGGCTCGACCAGCCCGACGGGGCGGGCGGACGCAAAGGCGACCACATCTACCTGATCCCGGTCTCGATGCCCACCTACCTCGGCACCGAGATGGTGATCGGATATGGGGCGTCGGTGACCTGCCCCGCCGGGACCGAGGCCGCGGGCCAGAACCTCAGGACCTCGAATCTCGCGAAGTGGAACGCGGTGTCGACGGAGGCGGAGCGGCGGTCACGGACCGAGCAAGCGTGGCGGGACGCGATCGACATCCACATGACCGAGCTCCCCGTGCAGAACGACTCGGTGATCGCGTACGGGCACCTCTTCCTCGACGGGCAGGCGGCGGCGCTCAGGATCGCCACCGAGAAGGTGGCGCAGTACCCGAACCGACTCTGGTCGATGTACACCAACCTGCAGCCGCTCGTGCGTTCGGACGGGACGCTCGGTCCCTGGCGGGAGTGGTGTCCCGTGTGCCACCAGACGATCCTCGCGGCGATCCAGGGGGGTGGGACGGTGGGCTTCCAGACGGCGGATGATTCGATCCTCCCGACCGCGGCGAGATACCGAGCCGCGGTCGAGGACGGACTGGCGAGCTACCCCATGGCGTTCCTCGAGGAGGGCCACGAGCAGGTCGACGACCACGAGAGCTATCTCCTGACCGATCCTGTCTCCGTGCAGGACCGGATCGCCGAGGTCGTCGACAACCGGATCACCTCGACGAACGTCTCCTGCGAGACGGGGACGATCGCCGAGCCCTCGACCTGTACGGCGACGATCACGGAGTTCGGACCCCAGCCGCTCGGTGCCCCCGGAGGAACGGTGACGTGGTCGTCGTCCCGCTCGGGGTCGTTCTCTGCGTCGAGCTGTGCACCGGAGGGTGGGAACGGGGTCACGGCGTGTTCCGTGACGTTCACACCCGCGCCCGGCTCGAGTGGCTCGCATACGGTGACGGGGACGTACGCCGGGGATCCGACGCATTTCCCGAGCGTCGGCGCGGTGTCGCTCGCCGTCGCGAAGCGGGTGAGCTCGACCTCGGTGTCGTGCTCACCTTCCTCCCTCGTCACGGGTCGAAGCACCACGTGCACGGCGACGGTCGCCGACGCCTCGGGCGCGCTCACCCCGACGGGCGCGGTCGCGTGGTCGAGCTCGAGCACCGGTTCGTTCTCCCCTTCCACCTGCACACTCGCGGGAGGCGCCGGCGCCGCGACGTGCTCGGTGAGCTTCGTTCCCACCGCCACCGGCACGCACGGGGTCGATGCGAGCTACGCCGGCAGCAGCGACCATCTGCCGAGCGCCACGTCGGGGAACGGGGCGACGCTCGTGATCTCGCCCGATCAGCCGCCCACCGTGTCGATCACGTTCCCCGCGAACAACGCGAACGTGCCGAAGGGCAAGACGCTCGTGATCACGGCCACGGCGGCAGACGACGTCGGCATCGCGTCCGTGACGTTCTCCGTGAGCGGGGCCCTGAAGTGCACGGACACGACGGCGCCGTACTCGTGCGCATGGGCGGTCCCGAAGAAGGCGAACACCAA
>JBOGVC010000105.1:0-3843 GCA_050695275.1 Actinomycetota bacterium
CGTGCCCAAGGTCATCGCCCGGATCTACGACTCGCGGCGAGCGGAGATCTACGAGCGCCTGAACATCCCGACCGTCGCCACCACGCGATGGGGGGTCAAGCAGATCCAGCTGATGCTGTTCCACGACCGCGAGGAGATCCGCGAGACGCTCGGCGGGGGTGACCTCCTGCGGCTCAGGGTCCCGGTCGCCGACCATCTGGCCGGCAAGCCGGTGTCCTCGCTGGAGGTCGACGGCAAGGTGCGCGTGGCGGGGATCTCCCGCGGCGGCGGCGGGTTCATCCCCACGGCGTCCTCCACGCTCCAGTCGGGTGACTACCTGATCCTCATGATCTCCAAGGACGGGCTGGAGCTGGTCGACGGACTGACCGCGCCCGAGGACCATCAAGCATGAAGGTCGTCGTGACCGGAGGCGGCGCGGTCGGTCGGCATCTCGCGCAGGATCTCACCGATCGCGGCCACGACGTCACGCTGGTCGAGCAGCGGCGAGAGCTGGCGGAGAAGCTCGGTCAGTGGGCTCCGGACACGCGGATCGTCTACGGCGACGCCTGCGAGCCGCGCATCCTCGAGAAGGCCGACGTGCGGTCGGCCGATGTGGTGGTCGCCGCCACCGGCGACGACGAGGACAACCTCGTGACGTCGCTGCTGGCCAAGCAGGAGTTCGGCGTCCCGCGGGTGCTCGCGCGGGTCAACCATCCGAAGAACGAATGGCTCTTCGACGAGCAATGGGGCGTGGACGCGTCGGTCTCTCCGCCGCACATCCTGACGGCGATGGTCGAGGAGGCCGTCACCGTCGGGGACCTCGTCCGCCTCCTGCGCCTCGAGGGCGGGAAGGTCGCGCTCGTCGAGATGCGGCTGCCCGAGCAGTCTCCGAACGTCGGCAGAGCGCTCTACGAGCTCCGCCTGCCCACCGACACCACGCTCGTCGCGATCCTTCGGGAGGGACACGTGATGATCCCTCAGCCGGAGACGGCGCTCGCAGCGGGGGACGAGATCGTGGCCCTGTCCAGCGTCGACTCCGAGGCCGCGCTCCGGGACACCGTCATGGGGACGGGCGCCGGGGCACCGGGCGCGCCAGAGGCAGCAGGCACGACCGCGGACGCCGGTTCCGACGGCGCCCCGGGCGCGTGACGTCCCGTTAGCGGGCGAACTCCAGGCGTGGGTTGACCATCCGGATCTCTCCCCGGTGGTCGGCGAGGACCCCGTCGACCGCGACCCGTTTCCCGAGGGAGAGGCCGCCGATCCCGCGACGGCCCATGAAGACGATCATCACCTCTCCCGTCCCGTCCGAGATCAACGCCTGCAGCGCCTCCTTGCCCTCCATGGGGAGGACCGTCATCCGACGGATCACGCCCGCGATCCGCACCGGCTGTCGGACCGGTGCGTCGGCGATCCGGACGGTTCCTTCGATCGTCTCGGCCCAGGCCCGGGTCTCTTCAGCCAGACGCGTCTCATCGCTCTCGTTGAGCCGCTCGAGGAGCCGACCGATCAGGCCCACGTCACGAAGGGGTGGTCGCTCCGGCCACGTCCCGCTGTTTGATCTCGTCGCCCAGCTCGGACTTCCGGGACTTCGAGACCCAGATCATCGACGCAAGCACCACGGCCGCGATCGCGACGACCGCCACGCGGATCGCGGTGTCATCGGTGTGGGAGACGACGATCGGCGCGATCAGCAGGGCGACGAGGTTCATCACCTTGATCAGCGGGTTCAGCGCCGGCCCGGCGGTGTCCTTGAAGGGATCGCCCACCGTGTCGCCGATCACGGCCGCCGTGTGGGCCTCGCTGCCCTTGCCGCCGTAGTGACCCTCCTCGATGTACTTCTTCGCGTTGTCCCACGCGCCACCGGCGTTCGAGAGCATCACGGCGAGCAGCTGGCCGGTGAGGATCGACCCGGCGAGGAACGCGCCGAGCGCTTCGGCGCCCAAGAAGAATCCTGCGATGAGCGGGCTGAGCACGGCGAGCAGCCCGGGGGTCATGAGTTCGCGCAGGGACGTGCGGGTGCAGATGTCGACGACCCGCCCGTAGTCCGGCTTCTCGGTGTAGTCCATGATCCCCGGGTGGTCCCGGAACTGGTTCCGGACCTCCACGACCACCTGCATCGCGGCGCGGCCCACCGCACGGATCGCGAGCGAGGAGAACAGGAACGCGACCGATCCGCCGAGCAGAAGTCCGACCAGGACGTTCGGTTCCGCCACGTTGATCGCGTCCAGCTCGAGGCCGGCCCCTTCGAGCGCCTCGAAGAACGACCCGAAGAGCGAGGTCGCGGCCAACACCGCCGTCGCGATCGCCATCCCCTTCGTGATCGCCTTGGTCGAGTTCCCCACCGCGTCGAGACCGCCGAGGATCTCCGACGGCCGTCCTTCGAACTCCCCGGACATCTCCGCGATGCCCTGTGCGTTGTCCGAGATCGGGCCGTACGTGTCCATCGAGACGACCACGCCCACGGTGGTGAGCATCCCCATCCCGGTGAGGGCGATGAAGTACAGCCGCTCCGCGAGCGTGTCGCCCAGGTAGAACGATCCCATCACCGCGCCGGCGATGATCAGCACCGACCACACGGTCGACTCGAGCCCGATCGAGAATCCGGACAGGATCGTGGTGGCCGGTCCGGTGTTCGTTGCCTCCGCGATCTCCTGCACGGGCTTGAACTTCGTGTCGGTGAAGTACTGCGTGAGGATCTGGATCACGCTGGCGAGGACGAGTCCGATCCCGACCGCCGCGGCCGGCCGCCAGTCATCGAGGTAGACCTGGGAGAGCACGAACACCGCGCCCGCCGAGATCGCGGCGGACAAGAAGAACCCGCGGTTGATCGCCTTCATCCCGTGCTCGGTCTCGCTCCGAGGCGTGACCGCGAGGATCCCGATGATCGACGTGATCACGCCGATCGCGCGCACGAACAACGGGAACATCACCCCCGCGATCGCCCCCAGCTCAGAGTCGGCGAACGCGGCGGCGCCGAGGATCAGCGAGGCGACCAGCGTGACCTCGTAGGACTCGAACAGGTCGGCCGCCATCCCCGCGCAGTCCCCGACGTTGTCGCCGACGTTGTCGGCGATCACGGCGGCGTTGCGTGGGTCGTCCTCGGGGATCCCCTGCTCGATCTTGCCCACGAGGTCCGCGCCAACGTCGGCGGCCTTCGTGAAGATGCCGCCGCCGACCCGCATGAACATCGCGAGGAGCGCACCGCCGAACCCGAACCCCACGAGGACCGACGTCGCGTCGCCCTTGTAGATCAGGAGGATCACGGTGGCGCCCAACAGCCCGAGCCCGACCGTGAACATGCCGGCGACGCCGCCCGCGCGGAAGGCGATCTTCAGCGCGCGGCGCAGCCCGGACTCACGGGCGGCGTTCGCCGTCCGCACGTTGGCGCGGACGGCGAGCCACATCCCGGCGTAGCCGGTGAGCGCGCTGAACCCCGCGCCGAGGATGAACGCGAGCGAGCGGCCGAACTTGATCGACAGCTCCGAATGCACGGCGTTCTCCGGCGCCGGCAGGATGAAGAAGAGGAGGACCGTGAGGAGCGCGAGGAAGATCCCGAGGGTTCGGAACTGTCGCGACAGGTAGGCCTTCGCGCCCTCCTGGATCGCGCGAGCGATCTCCTTCATCTTCTCGGTGCCCTCGGATGCGCCGAGGACCTCCCGGACCAGGTAGTAGGCGAAGACGAGCGCGACGAGCGAGATGCCGAAGATCACCCAGAGATACGTGGTCTCCGTCGACGTGAAGTCGACCGCGAGCGGGCCGCCTTCCTGAGCCAGGATGCCGTGCACATGGACCTCCAGGTCGCGTGGGTTCGTTGAAAGGACGTTGCGCCGGACCGCAGAACGGCGGGCAGTATAGGAAACGTGC
>JBOGVC010000106.1:0-12777 GCA_050695275.1 Actinomycetota bacterium
CTGCACGATCAGGGTGGACGTGATCAAGGAGCCGAAGGACATCCACTTCGAGCTCCTGGGCCACCCAACTGGCAGCATCGAGGTCGTGCTCGTTGCCGCGAAGGAGGGGCGCATGACCGGGGGCGGCAGCGTGTTCGGCGGCCCCGTCCGGTACACGCACGGTTTCCGGGTGCGCTGCGACGGGAGCCGGCCCGACAACCTCCAGATCAACTGGGGTCGGGGCAACAGGTTCCATCTCAACAGCGTGACCGGGGTGGTCTGCTTCGACGATCCCGGCATCGACGAGGGGAACCCGGCCGCAGGGTTCGACACGCTCCTCGCGACCGGGCTTGGCCGGCTGACCGGCGTCCTCTTCACGCCGATCTGGTTCCACTTCACGGACGATGGGGAACCCGGCAAGGGCGTCGACCGGTCCGAGTTCATGATCGGCGGTTCGCCGATCGTCAGCGGGTTCCTGGACAGCGGCAACCACCAGGCCCACCGCATCCGACCCTAGACTCGTTCGCGTCCCCCGAGGGCTAGCGGTTCGGCCCCCGGCCGTACTTCGTCATGATCTCCACGAGTCGGTCGTGGGGGAGCGCATGGGCTGTGATGCCGTCACGGCCGGTCATCGTCTCGGCTGCGACGAGCACGTTCAGGATCGCTTCCTCGGTGGCTTCGATCGCGCCCCAGTACAGCGGCGTGCAGGCCTCGTCCGGGAGTATGTCCACCGTGGTCGGGCCCGCTGACTCGGGCGCCTTGTAGTTGGGGACGCGGCCGGCGTTCGCGGTCGAGAACGCGATCATGATGTCTCCGCTCGAGTTCCCGCCGGCGCCACCGACTCGCCCGATCCCCAAGCTCGTCCGTTGGGCGATCCGCCGGAGCTGGTGAGGGAGGAGCGGCGCGTCGGTGGCGGCCACGACGATGATCGACCCTTCGCCTGCGCTTTCGGCCGCCTCCTCTTCATCCCAGGCCGAGGGGATGTCCGCTAACGGGATCTCTTCCCCGACGTGCACGCCGTCCACCATCAAACGGTCTCGGCCGCCGTGGTTCGCCTGGACCAGGACCGCCACCGTCCACTCGCCGACGCGCCTCGATGAGGTCCCGGTCCCTCCCTTGAAGTCGTGGCAGATCATGCCGGTCCCTCCACCGACGCTGCCTTCGGGGACCGGCCCATCCGTGGCGGAATCCATCGCCGCGAAGAGATGTTGCGCTCGGACATGGAATCCGTTGATGTCGTTCAGCGCGCCGTCGTAGGTCTCGGCGACCACCGGGAGGCTCCAGAACGCCGCGGTCCGGTCGTGGCCTCGAAGCTCGTAGGCGATCAACGCGTCGTGCACGACACCGACGCTGTGGGTGTTCGTGATCGCGATCGGCGTCGTGAGTGCTCCCGACTCGCGCACCCACTCGAGGCCAGTCATCTCCCCGTTGCCGTTGAGCGTGTGCGTCCCGGCGAAGATCGGCTCCTCTCGGATCCCTTCGTGGGGGATGATCGCCGTCACGCCCGTGCGGATCGGGCCCTTCCCGATCTGGAGCGAGCCGTCCCCGTCGATCAGGGTGGTGACGCCGACACGGACACCCGCGACATCTGTGATGGCGTTCATCGGTCCCGGCGGGAGCAGCCCGACAGACAGCCCGAGGTCGCGGTAGCGCGTCATCGAGTGCGAACGATACAGGCCTAGATGAGAGCTCTGGTGAGGGCGGTGACGACCGCCGCCACGACCACCACCAGGAGCGGGGGAGCCTTGAAGGCCACCGCGATCGCAGCGGCTCCCACCCCGTACGCGCGCTCGTCGAGGACGAGCGCGCGATCTTCCCCGAACGTGCTGATCGCGACGAGCGCCGCCAGCAGCGCGGGTGCGAGGAGGCCGATGATCCGACCGATCCTCGGTGGCAGGGGTTTGCCGCCGAGGAGCACCGGCCCCGCTCCCTTGATCGCGATCGTCGCCACCCCGACGAGCGCGACCAGCCACCATGCGGCGTTCACGACCGCCTCCATCCCACGAGGCAGGCCAGGCCGGCCGCGACGATCGGCACGCCGGCCGGGGCGATCGGCGTCAACGCCAGCGCGATCGCCGCGCCCAGGACCGCGGCCACGCGCGCCTGCGGACGATCCAGGTTCGGCACCAGCAGCGCGAGGAACAACGCGGGGAACGCTGCGTCGAGCCCGAGCCGGGCGGGGTCGCCCAGCAGGTCGCCGAACAGCACGCCCGCCGCCGTCCCGCTGACCCATGCCGCGTAGAGGACGAGCCCGGCGCCGACGATCAGCTTCGGATCATGGCCGCCGCGACCGTCGGCCGACAGCGCCCAGGTCTCGTCCACGACGAGCTGCGCGCGGAGGAACCGGGACCACCACGGCCCGGTCAGCGAGGGCGCCACGGCGACCCCGATGGGTCCGTACCGTGCGTTGAGCAGGATCGCGGCGATCACGGCCGCCGCAAGCGTTCCGCCGGTGCCGAGGATCGAGGCGGAGGCGAACTGCGCCGAGCCCGCGAACGTCGTCAACGACATCACGATCGGGGCGACCGTTCCCATCGTGGGACGGGCGAGCACCCCGAACGACATCCCGAACCCGAACACCGCGATCGAGAACGGCGCGACCTTCCTGGCACCGTGGGCGAAGCTGAAGGAGCCGCCGGGCTCGTCCATCGGTTCGCGGACCCTATCAGCGGCCCCGCGTAGGCTTCGGCGACGATGGACGTCTCCTCCGCGGTGCCGGATCTCACTGGCGATGATGTCGTGACGATGCTCGCCGGCCTGCCGGAACCGGGGGACTACTCGGTCCACGTCAAGCCGCTCCGGTACCGGGATCGCCCGCACCTCGCGGCCTGGACGGACTTCGAGGACCGTTCCATCACGTTGCAGCTGCCGGAGCCGTTCTTCCCCTTCGGCGAGATCGTTCCCTACGGTGCGAAGCGGAGGACCAGCGGGAAGGGGACACGGCCGCGCTTCATCTGGCTCACCGAGGGCATCACGTTCCGCACGCCCGAGGAAGTGCTGCGGTTCTCCTACTGCCACGAGTGGATGCACTGGTGGCTCAAGGAAGTCCGAGGGACGGCATCGGCGGCCGAGACCACGTGCGACCGCTTCGCCCTCCACAACTTCCGCCGGCGATCGGTGACGGAGACCGACGCGCTCCTGTCCTTGAGGCGGCGCTAGACGTCGTCCTCACCGACGAACGAATCGTCGGGTGCTTTCACGAAGTCGGTGTGCCGCATCCCGGTCATGCGCCAGCCCCTGCCGTCGTCGCCGGTGAACAGGATGCGTAGGTCCGTGCGCTCGCGAGGGTCATCCCAGGGCACCAGCACCTCGAACTGGTATCTCGCTCCATCAGACCCGGCGATCTCGTACGCGACCGCGTCGTCCAGATCCTTCTGGAGGTCCCGCCAGGAGGTCGCACGCCACCGCGCCACCTGTTCCGCGAAGACATCGTCCGCCTCGCTCATCCGGCCACCTGCCGGTAGCGGAAGCAGCTCACGACGTGGTCGTTCACGAGGCCGCACGCCTGCATGAACGCGTAGCAGACGGTCGGGCCGACGAACCGGAACCCGCGCCGCTTCAGGTCCTTGGACATCGCCTTCGACTCCGGGGTCTCCGGGGGGATGTCCCCGAGGCTGCGGAACCGGTTCACCTTCGGTGAGCCGCCGACGAAGGACCACAGGTAGGCGTCCAGGGAGCCGTCCTCCTCCTGGACGGTGAGCACCTGCCGGGCGTTCGTGACCGTCGATTCCACCTTCATGCGGTTGCGGACGATCGAGGGATCGGCGAGGAGCCGCTCGACCTTGCGCCCGCTGAAGCGCGCCACGGCATCCGGATCGAAGCCTGCGAACGCGCGTCGGTAGCCCTCGCGCTTGTTCAGGATCGTGGACCACGAGAGCCCGGCCTGCGCGCCTTCCAGGGTCAACATCTCGAAGAGCCGCCGGTCGTCGTGGACCGGGACGCCCCATTCCTCGTCGTGGTACGCGAGGTAGGAGGCGTTGTCGACGGGCGCCCACCCGCAGCGCTTCACGGACCCGAGAGACGTCGGACGACCTCGTCGTGCACGACGGCGTTGGACGTGACGATGCTCGAGCCGTCCGAGGGCTCCTCGCCCTCGAACGTGGTGACGACGCCGCCGGCCTCCTCGACGATCGCGACGATCGCAGCCCAGTCCCAGATCCGCAGGGACGGTTCGATCATCACGTCCACGGCGCCACGGGCCACCAGCATGTGTCCCCAGAAATCGCCGAACCCGCGACTGCGGCGCGTGTCGCGGACCAGGTCGAGGAAGGCGCCCTCCCGGGGCCCCCCGAGCCAGTCGTCGACGCTCGAGAACGCCAGGAACGCATCGTCGAGCTTCCGCTCGCTCGAATGCAGCTCGCGACCGTTCCATCGAGCCCCGGCGCCGCGGACGGCCTCGTACCGCTCGCCGAGCGCGGGCGCGCTCGCCATGCCGAGCACCGACCGCCCCTCGACCTGGAGGGCGAGGAGCGTCGCCCAGATCGGGACGCCGTCGGCGAAGTTCCGTGTGCCGTCGATCGGATCGACGATCCAAACGCGATCGCCGGCGCCCTCGCCGTGCTCCTCCCCGGTGATGGCATCGGCCGGGAACCGTGCGGCGATCATCTCCCGGACCGCGGTCTCCACCTCGAGATCGGCCTGGGTCACGGGCGACAGGTCCGGTTTCTGCCGGACCTCGAACTCCCCGAGGAAGTACGACATCGAGATCTCCGCCGCCCGGTCGGCGATCTCGTGCGCGAACGCGAGCTCCTTCTCGAACACGGCTCGACCGTACCAGCCGGGCATGGACGCCTTGCCGGCGCCGACCGACACCGCGTCGAGCCGGGTGTCACCCCGGGTCGAGTAGCCTGGGTCCTCCATGGAAACGACCGTCGAAACCGTCCAGCCGCACACCGTGAAGCTCACGATCGAGGTGCCTCCCGAGGAGTTCGGCAAGGACCTCGACCGCACCTATCGAGCGATCGCCAACGAGATCAAGATCCCCGGGTTCCGGAAAGGCAAGGTGCCGAAGCAGATCATCGACACCCAGATCGGCCGGGACGCGATCTTCGAGCAGTTCGTGAACACGTCGGTGCCCGCCTACTTCCGACAGGCCGTCACCGATGAGGACCTCGCGCCGATCACCGATCCCGACATCGACGTGCAGCAGCTGGAGCCGGGCCAGCCCTTCCTCTTCACGGCCACCGTGGAGGTCCGCCCTCGGCTCTCTTTCGAGGAACAGGACTACACAGGGATCGGCGTCGCGAAGCTGCCGATCGACGTGACCGACGAGGAGATCGACGACTGGATCGAACGTCTGCGGGAACGGTTCGCGGAGCTCGAGCCGGTCGGGCGGCCCGTCCAGCAGGGCGACTTCGTGACCGTGGACCTCACCGTGATGAAGGGCGGCCAGAAGGTCGAGCAGGCCTCGCGCGCGGACTACCTGTACACGGTGGGTTCCGGCGAGGTGGGGGAGAAGCTCGACGTGGAGCTCGTGGGCACGAAGCCCGGCGCGATCCTGAAGGTGGCCGACACGCTGCCGGAGCGCTTCGGCGAGGAGCTGGGGGGCGCGGCGGTCGACATCAGCGTGATCGTGAAGGACGTGAAGACGCGGCGCCTCCCCGAGGTGGACGACGAGTTCGCCAAGACGGCCTCGGAGTTCGACACGATCCCTCAGCTCCGCGACGACCTCCGTGAGCGGCTCACCGAGGTGAAGGAGCGCGAGGCCACCGCCGCGCTCCGCGATCTCGCGCTGCAGGCGATGATCGAGAAGGTCGACGTCGATCTGCCCGACAGCCTGATCGAGGAGGAGACCGACCACCGGATCCACCACGCCCGCGACCAGGCCGAACGGATGGGGATCGGCCTCGAGAAGATGCTCGAGCTCCAGGGGTGGGACGAGGCCCGCCTGCGCGAGGACTCCCGTCAGCACGCGATCCGCGCGATCAAGAGCGATCTCGTCCTGGAAGGCATCGCGCGCAGCGCATCCCTGGACGTGACGGCGGAGGAGATCGGCGCGGAGATCGCCGTCCTGGCCCAGGCCTACGGCAGGGAGCCGAAGGCCGTCGCCAAGGATCTCGAGCGCAGCGGTCAGGTCGTAACGCTGGCCGGGGATATCATCAGGAGCAAGGCCCTCGACCTCCTGGTCGAACGTGCCGATATCGAGACGGTTGCGACGGACGACACCGAACACGCGCCAGAGACCACAACGCCAGAGAACGCAACGCCAGAGGATGCAACGGAGGAGGCGAACACGTGATGGAGACCCCCGAGAGCTACCTGGTCCCGATGGTGGTCGAGCAGACCAGTCGAGGCGAGCGCTCGTTCGACATCTACTCGCGGCTGCTGAAGGAGCGGATCATCTTCCTCGGCACGCCGATCGACGACTCGGTCGCGAACCTCGT
The DNA here is from genome assembly GCA_050695275.1 of Actinomycetota bacterium. GTDB lineage: Bacteria > Actinomycetota > UBA4738 > UBA4738 > HRBIN12 > JAJNBA01. The sequence goes on from JBOGVC010000106.1 coordinate 6,363, forward strand.
GATGGCGCAGATGCTCCATCTCGAGTCCGAGGACCCGGACAAGGACATCAACCTGTACATCAACTCCCCGGGTGGTGACGTGGCGTCCGGCTTCGCCGTCTACGACACGATGCAGTACATCAAGCCCGACATCACCACGATCTGCATGGGCCAGGCTGCGTCGTTCGCGGCGTTCCTCCTGCTCGCGGGCGCGAAGGGCAAGCGGTTCATGCTCCCGCACGCGCGGGTGCTGCTGCACCAGCCCCACGGCGGGACGCAGGGCCAGGCCGTCGACATCGAGATCCAGGCTCGTGAGATCCTGCGCTACCGGCAGCTGCTCGACGAGCTGATCGCGCAGCACACCGGCCAGTCGGTCGAGAAGATCACGAAGGACACGGACCGGGACTTCATCCTCACGTCGGAGCAGGCGAAGGAGTACGGGATCATCGACGAGGTCCTCACGAACCGCCGTGATATGCCCGCAGAGTTGACGGCGGCGGCCGCGGTAGGGGCGTAGAATCCACCCCACGACCGGGCGATGCCCGGTCGGTGGCGTTTAGAAGAGCAGCACAGGGAGTCGCGGCCACCAAGAACAGGCCACCAGGAAAGGGAGTCGGATGGCGAAGTTCGGCGAGTCGGACCTGCTGAAGTGCTCGTTCTGCGGGAAGAGCCAGAAGCAGGTCAAGAAGCTGATCGCGGGCCCCGGCGTCTACATCTGCGACGAGTGCATCGAGCTCTGCAACGAGATCATCGAGGAGGAGCTCTCCGACACCGCCGAGCTGAAGCTCGACGAGCTGCCGAAGCCGGCCGAGATCTACGGCTTCCTCGACGAGTACGTGGTGGGACAGGACCAGGCGAAGAAGGTCATGTCGGTCGCCGTCTACAACCACTACAAGCGGATCCAGGTCGGCGCGAAGGACCAGGAGGTCGAGCTCCAGAAGTCGAACATCCTGATCCTGGGACCGACCGGCTGCGGCAAGACCTACCTGGCGCAGACGCTCGCCCGGATGCTGAACGTGCCATTCGCGATCGCCGACGCCACGGCGCTCACGGAGGCCGGCTACGTCGGCGAGGACGTCGAGAACATCCTGCTGAAGCTGATCCAGGCCGCCGACTACGACGTGAAGAAGGCCGAGACCGGCATCATCTACATCGATGAGATCGACAAGATCGCCCGCAAGTCGGAGAACCCCTCGATCACGCGCGACGTGTCCGGCGAAGGGGTCCAGCAGGCGCTCCTGAAGATCCTCGAGGGGACCACCGCCTCGGTGCCGCCGCAGGGCGGCCGCAAGCATCCCCACCAGGAGTTCATCCAGATCGACACCACGAACGTCCTGTTCATCTGCGGCGGCGCGTTCGCCGGGCTCGACTCCATCATCGAGAGCCGCATCGGTCGCAAGGGCGTCGGCTTCGGCGCTCAGGTCATGAGCCGGCAGGAGAAAGACCTCGGCGCGATCTTCGCGCAGGTGCTCCCCGAGGACCTGTTGAAGTTCGGGCTGATCCCGGAGTTCGTCGGGCGCCTCCCCGTGCTGACGAGCGTCAACAGCCTCGACGAGTCGGCGCTCGTGGACATCCTCACGCAGCCGAAGAACGCGCTCGTGAAGCAGTACATGAAGTTCTTCGAGTTCGACGGCGTGGAGCTCGAGTTCACCGACGACGCGATGCGGGCGATCTCGGAACAGGCGATCCAGCGGGGGACCGGGGCCCGCGGCCTCCGGGCGATCATGGAGGAGGTCCTCCTGAACGTGATGTACGAGCTGCCGTCGCGGCAGGACGTGACGAAGTGCCTCGTCGACCGCGACGTCGTCCTCACAGGGGTCAACCCGACGCTCGTTCCTCGCGCGAAGCAGGCGTCCTCGAAGAAGCGGAGCACCGGCAGCGGCGGCGAGCGCCAGGAGAAGACGGCCTAGTTCTCGGGGCTTCGGAGCCACACGGGGTCGTCGCGTCCCACCATCAGGCCGCCGCTGGCGTTCGCTTCGAAGCGGATCACCATCACCCATCCCCAGGCGTCCTCGAGCAACCCGTACTGGCCCTCCCCGACCTCGGCGTACGTGTCGACCCGGAGCGCGAGTGCGGACGCCTCCGCGGAGTCGACGAGGACGTCGGGCCGTCCGTCGAGTCCGGCCTCGTGCAGATCCTTCGGGCGCACGTTGAGCTGAAGGTTGCCGAACCGATCGACGTCGAGGACCCGGCACCTGATCGTCCCCCGGTCCACCTCGGGTTCCGGGACGTCGATGCGGATCAGGTCAGCGGGTTCCACGGTCGGTCCCACGCTCTCGGCGGCCAGCCCGGCCGCGAGGTGTGCCGCGGCCGGCGCGAACACGTCGCGTCCGTGGAACACGCTCGAGATCGGGGACAGCAGGACCTCGGGGGAGGCGATCTCGAAGGCCGCCTCGACCCCACCGAGCTCCTCCCAGGCGAGCGAGAGCAATCCGTTGTCGGGGCCGACCAGCAGCGCGCCGTTGGTCGCGCGCACCACGATCGCCTTGCGATCCGTGCCCACGCCGGGATCGACGACCCCGAGGAAGACGGCATCGGGGGGCGCATACGGGATCGCGTCCGCCAGGAGGATGGCCCCCAGCGCGACGTTCATCGGCGAGACGCCGTGCGAGAGGTCCACGATGCGCGCGCCCGGAGCGATGCGGGTGATCACGCTGTGACACACGCCCACGAACTCGTCCTTCGGACCGAGGTCCGACAGGAACAGGATCGGGCGGGTCACTGGACCGGGTCGTGCTCCACACGCCGGAGGCGTGCGCAGAGCTCCACGAGCAGCGCCCGGCTGATCGACGGGTACTCGTCCAGGAGCGGCAGGAACTGCCAGGACGTCAGGGCGAACGTGGTGGTGGGCTCCTCCGCCTTCACTGTGGCCGAGCGTGGGAGCCCGTCGAGCAGTGACATCTCACCGAAGTAATTGCCGCTGCCGAGCCGGGCGCGCTCGTGGCCGTCCACGTCGACCGAGACCTCCCCGTCCATGATCAGGTGGAAGCCCGCCGCCCCGCCGTCCTGCTGCGCCACGACCGCGCCCGGCTCGAAATGGACCTCCTTGCCGACCTCGACGATCCGGTGGAGCTCCTTCGCGTCCAGGCCGCGGAAGATCGCGACCGAGCCCAGACGATCGACCAACGCTTCCTTCGACATGGAACCCCTCCTCCGGGCGATCGGCCGGGTGGTGTGGCGCGAGTATAGGACGCGCGCCCCGGCGGGGTGTTCGCACGCTCGGGCGCTCCGACGTGGGTCGATACACTCGGCCGATGGCCGGTCCCGGAACGGAGATGGCGACGCGCTACGACGCCGCCGCGGTGGAACCCCGATGGGCCGAGACGTGGATCGAGCGGGGGTACTTCCACGCAGAGGTGCCGGACGATCCCTCCCAGGCGTACTGCATCGTGATCCCGCCTCCCAACGTGACGGGCCGCTTGCACGCGGGGCACGCGATCGGGCGCACGCTCGAGGACATCCTGATCCGTCGCGCACGGATGCGAGGGCTCGAGGCCCTGTGGGTGCCCGGGATGGATCACGCCGGCATCGCCACGCAGGTCGTCGTCGAGCGTGAGCTCCGGACGGAGGGGATCGACCGGCGGGATCTCGGCCGGGAGGCCTTCGTGGAGCGGGTCTGGGCCTGGAAGGAGCGCTACGGGGGCGAGATCGTCGGCCAGTTGCAGCGGATGGGTGCCTCGCTGGACTGGGACCGCGAGCGGTTCACGATGGACGAAGGGCTGGTGCGCGCCGTCCGCGTCGCGTTCGTTCGCTGGTACGAGCAGGGACTGATCTATCGCGGCGAGCGCCTCGTGAACTGGTGTCCCACGGACCAGACCGGCCTCTCGGACTCCGAGGTCGAGCACGAGGACGTCGACGGTGAGCTCCTCACGTTCCGCTATCCGCTCTCCGACGGGACCGGTCACGTCGATGTGATGACCACGCGGGTCGAGACGATGCTCGGGGACACGGGCGTCGCCGTGCATCCGGACGACCCTCGCTACCGCGACCTGATCGGGAAGACCGTCCGACATCCCTTCGACGGCCGCGACCTGCCGATCGTGGCGGACGGAGCCGTCGACCCCTCGTTCGGCACCGGGGCGGTGAAGGTGACCCCGGCCCACGATCCCACCGATTTCGAGATCGCCCAGCGCACGGGCTTGCCGCTCATGAACGTGTTCGACGCCGAGGCCAGGATCAACGAGCACGCCACGGAGGAGTTCTTCGGGCTCGGTCGCTACGACGCCCGGCAGGCCGTCCGCGAGGCGCTCGAGAAGCTCGGCCTCCTCGTCGGGGTCGAGCAGCCGTACCGGCATCCGGTGGGGCATTGCTATCGATGTCACAGCGAGATCGAGCCGTGGATGTCCGGCCTGCAGTGGTTCGTCGCGGTGGAGGAGATGAAGCGCCCCGCGATCGACGCCGCACGGGACGGGCGGATCACGTTCTGGCCGGAGCGGTGGCGGAAGTCGTACGTGAGCTGGATGGAGGGTCTGCGCGATTGGAACATCTCGCGCCAGCTCTGGTGGGGGCACCGCATCCCGGCGTGGTACTGCCCCGACGGGCACGTCACGGTGGCCCTCGACGATCCCGACGCGTGCGCGACGTGCGGGTCGGCGGAGCTCGAGCAGGACCCCGACGTCCTCGACACGTGGTTCTCCTCGCAGCTGTGGCCGTTCTCGACCCTCGGGTGGCCCGAGGACACGCCGGAGCTCCGTACGTTCCATCCGAACACCGTGCTCGTCACCGGCTACGAGATCCTGTACCTCTGGGTGGCCCGGATGATCATGTCGAGCCTGTCACTGGCCGGCGACATCCCGTTCCGCGACGTCGTGATCCACGGGCTGGTCCGCGACGAGCACGGCCGCAAGATGTCGAAGTCCCTCGGCAACGTGATCGATCCGGTGGAGATCTTCGATCTGTACGGGGCCGATGCGCTGCGGTTCTCCCTGGCGAGGCTGGCGACCGGCGGACAACAGGACATCCCGCTCTCCGTGGACTCGATCCAGGGGGGGCGCGGCTTCGCGAACAAGATCTGGAACGCGGCGCGACTCGTCCTGGAGGCGTTCCCGGGGGGTGAGCCCCACCTGCCCCCGGAGGAGCGACTGACGGCGCCGCAGCGCTGGCTCCTCGCGCGGCACCAGCGATGCGTCGCGGAGGTGAACGGATCGCTGGATCGCTACGAGTTCGCCGCGGCCTCGCAGGCGATGTATCGGTTCTTCTGGTCGGAGTTCTGCGACTGGGGGCTCGAGATGGAGAAGGAGCGACTCCGGTCGAACGACGCGGTCGTCGCTGGGGACGCGGCGAACGTCCTGGCCTGGATCCTCGAACGGACGCTCCGACTGCTCCACCCGGTGATGCCGTTCGTCACGGAGGAGATCTGGCAACGCTTCGGGGTCGGCGAGACGATCGTCCGAGCCCCTTGGCCGGAGACGGATGCATTCGCCGCCCATGCAGGGCTGGGGGCGGACGCCGAGGCCGTCTGGCCGTTCGTCGAGGATCTCGTGACCACCGTGCGTCGTTTCCGCAGCGAGCACCGGATCCCGACGAAGACCAGGATCGAGGTCCGTCTGGTGCGCCGCGAGGAGAACGCGAGCCGGTTCGCCGGCTTCGAGCAGGAGATCCTGAAGCTCGCCGGCGCCTCCAGCATCGAGCTCGTCAGCTCGGCGGACGCACCGGGGTCCCCTCGGCTCGTCGTGCAGGGCGAGACGATCCTGCTCCCGGTCGGCGACCTGATCGATCTCGACGCCGAGCGGGCGCGGTTGCGGAAGCGCCTCGCCGACACGGAGGACGAGCGCGGCCGCGCCGAGAAGAAGCTGTCGAACGCCGGGTTCCGCGACAAGGCCCCCGAAGACGTGGTCCTGGCGGAGAAGGAGAAGGTCGAGCGGTTCGACCGGGAGGCGGCCGCGCTCCAGGAACAGCTCGCCGAGCTTGGGTGATGCGGTTCGACGAAGCGGTCGAACGGCTCGAGCGGCGCCAGCCGGAGCACATGCCGGAGCCGAGCCTCGACAGGATCCGGGCGGTGTCGGCGCTCCTGGACGACCCGCAGCTCACGTACCCCACGATCCACGTGACCGGCACGAACGGGAAGACCACGATCGCGCGCGCAGCCGCAGAGCTCGCGTGCGCCCACGGGCTCACGACCGGCCTCTTCACCTCGCCGCACCTGCACTCGGTCAGGGAGCGTCTGAGCCTCTGCGGGGAGCAGATCTCCGAGGAGGAGTTCGCCGAGGAGTGGCGCCATCTCGAGCCGTTCCTCGACGTGGTCGACGCGCAGGGGAACGGGGCGGCGACCTACTTCGAGGCCGTGACGGCGCTCGCGTTCCTGTGGTTCACCGACAAGCCGGTGGCGCTCGGCGTCTTCGAGGTGGGCATGGGCGGGTCATGGGATGCGACGAACCTCATCGCCGGTGACGTTGCCGTGATCGGCGAAGTCGGGCTCGACCACCCGGAGCTCGGC